>NZ_JACBXB010001176.1 GCF_013870575.1 Pseudonocardia pini | reverse complement strand
CGTCGGGGTGGGGACGGTGGTGGTGGCCCGCGGCCGGGTCGGGACGACTCGTCGGGTGGTGGGGCCGTCGGCCTCGGTCGGCTCCTCCGCGACCGGCGGGAGGGTGGCGACCGGGGCCTCCGGGGTCGGGACCGCGGCGGTGGTGATGCCCCGGTCCGACGCCGTGCCGACCGAGGGCCCCTCCGGCCAGAACGCGACCGCGCCGATCACGGCGAGCGCGGCCACCAGGCCTCCCGCCCCGACCACCAGGACCGGCGACCGGCCCTTGGGGCGGTCGCTGTCGTACTCGGCGTAGGAGTCGAACAGCCCACCCGGCTCGGCGGGCGGGGGGCCGGTGAAGCGGGTGGGCTGCGCGTCCGTGGGGAGGAGCTCGGTGCGTGCGTCGGAGTTCGGGCCGGAGTAGAGGCCGTAGGTGGGGTCGCCGTAGGGGTCCTGGGCGACGGGCGCGTACGCCGTGGGCGCCTCGGCCCCCAGCGGGGCGTACGTCGTCGGGGCCTCCGACGGGTACCGGCCGGTGCCCGTCGGGGGCGTGACGAAGTCCTCGGTTCCGTGCACCGCCATGGCTCCTGCCCCACTCGTCGTGCCGAGGAAGGCCACCGCACCCTTGGCGACGGCGATCTTCGGCTCCGTGTCGACGGCCACCGGCCGCCCCAGTTCCTGTGACACCAGCTGCGGCACGAGCGGGATCCGCGAGGACCCGCCCACCAGCAGCACCCCGGCCAGCGCCTCCGGGGTCACCCCCGCCGACTCCACCGCCCGGCGCAGCGCCTTCACGGTCTCCTCGACCGACGCCCGGATCTCCCGCTCGAACTCGCTGCGGTGCAACCGCACCGACCCGCGGAACCCGGGCAGCAGGACCGGCACGGTGACCTCGGTGTCCGCCGAGAGCGCCTCCTTGGCCTCGGCGCACTCCCGCCGCAGCCGCGCGACGGCGGCGAGCACCTCGGGATCCGACTCGTCCAGCCCCGCGAACGCCTCGGGCGCACCCTCGGCCACGTGGTCGAACACCGCCTGGTCGAAGTCCACCCCGCCGAGGAACTCCAGCCCCTCGGGCCGCCCGAGCAGCGAGAACCCGCTCGCGTCCCGCTGCACGACGGCGGCGTCGAACGTCCCGCCGCCCAGGTCGTAGACCGCCACGGTGGCGCCCGGGTGCAGGCGCTCCTCCG
>NZ_JACBXB010001175.1 GCF_013870575.1 Pseudonocardia pini | reverse complement strand
CGGTGCGACTCGCGCCGCACGTCGTCGGTCGAGAACCCCGCCTCGGGCGGGCTGTCCACCGCGGCCCGGAAGGCGGCCGTCAGCTTGTCGTCGTCCATCTCCGTCACCCCGCAGCCCTCATGTCGTCCAGCGAGTCCCCCAGGATCCCGCGCAGCGCGGCCAGCCCGTGCGAGGTCTGGCTCTTCACCGTGCCCTCCGAGCAGCCGAGCGCGGCGGCCGTGCCCGCCACGTCGAGCCCCTCCAGGTAGCGGAGGACCAGCACCGCGCGCTGGCGGGCGGGCACCGAGCGGAGGGCCTCCACGAGGGTGGTCCGGGTCGCGACGTCCGCGTCGCTGCGGGCCACGTCCGGTGTCCGGTCGGTCGACCGCTCCCGACGCCAGGGCCGCCGCGACTCGTCGACCACCGCCCTGACCAGTGTCTTCCGCACCCAGGCGTCGAGCGCCCGCGGGTCCCGGATCCGCCGCCAGTGCCGGTGCAGCGCCACGAACGCGGACTGGGCGTGGTCGTCCGCCCGGTGCCAGTCCCCGCAGAGCAGGTAGGCCGTGCGCCGCACGGTGTCCCGGCGCGCGCGGAAGTACTCGGCGAAGGCGCGCTCCTCGGCGTCGTCCACGGCTCTCCTTCCTCTGCGCTCAGCGTGACCTCTGCGCGGCCTCTGCGCGGCCTCTGCGCGGCCTCTGCGAGATCAGGACGGATCGGGCGGCACACACGGTTGCACGTCACCTCGGGGATCACCCGTCCGGCCCAACGTCGTGACCGTTTCGTGACCCCAGCGCAACGCCGACCGGGTCACCTGACACAATCCGCATCCGATGCGGACCCCCACGCGAACCCGACGACCTGCGGCGAAGGTGCCCGACGACGCGCCCGTCGACCTGCGCTCGGACACCGTCACCCGGCCCACCCCCGAGATGCGGCGGGCGATGGCGGAGGCGGAGGTCGGGGACGACGTCCTCGACCACGACCCCACGATGGCCGCGCTCGAGGAGCGGGTCGCCGGGCTGCTCGGCGCCTCGGCCGCGCTGTGGACGCCCAGCGGCTCGATGGGGAACCTGATCGCCCTGATGGCGCACCTGCAGCGCGGGGACTCCTTCCTCGCGCCCGCGGGCGCCCACGTGCTCGACGCCGAGCTGGGCACGGCGGCGTGGCTGGCGGGCGGCATGCCGCGT
>NZ_JACBXB010001174.1 GCF_013870575.1 Pseudonocardia pini | reverse complement strand
AGCATCACCCGCTCGGTGTGCTGCTCCTCGGCGGTCAGCACCTCGAAGTCCGCCTCCGGGTCCTCCGCGGCGGCGTAGCGGGCCGGGTGCTTGACGTTCCACCAACGGCGCCCGGCAAGGTGCGAGTGGGCGCCGGGGCCGACACCCCACCAGTCGCCGTCCAGCCAGTAGCCGAGGTTGTGTCGGCACTCCGCCTCGGGCGAGCGCGCCCAGTTCGACACCTCGTACCAGTGCAGGCCCGCGGCGGAGAGCAGGTCGTCGATCAGCTCGTAGCGTTCGGCGGCGACGTCGTCGTCCGGGGCGGGGAGCTCGCCGCGGGACACGCGACGGGCGAGCGCGGTGCCGTCCTCCACGATCAGCGAGTAGGCGGACACGTGGTCGACCCCGGCCGCGAGCACCGCCTCGACCGATCCGCGCAGGTCAGCGGTGGTCTCACCCGGCGTGGCGTAGATCAGGTCGAGGTTGACGTGCCCGATCCCCGCCGCCTGGGCCTCGCGGGCGGCCTCGACCGCCCGGCCGGGGGTGTGCCTGCGGTCGAGGATCCGCAGGACGTGCGGGGCGGCCGACTGCATGCCCAACGACACCCGCGTGTACCCGGCCTCGACGAGCCCGGCGAAGAACTCCGGTGAGGTCGACTCGGGGTTGGACTCGGTGGTGACCTCGGCGCCGGGGGCCAGCCCGAACTCGTCCCGGATCGTGGCCAGCACCGTGCCCAGCCGCTCGGCGCCGATCAGCGACGGCGTGCCGCCGCCGACGAACACCGTGTCGACCGCACGCTCCCCCACGGTCCGCCGCGCCAGCGCCAGCTCCCGGCGCACGGCGGCCAGCCAGGTGTCCGGGGAGGAGCCGGAGCCCTCGAGCTCGGACGCCGTGTAGGTGTTGAAGTCGCAGTAGCCGCAGCGGGACGCGCAGAAGGGCACGTGGACGTAGATCCCGAAGGGCGGCCTGCTCACGGCTCCACGGTACGGAACCGCGGTCAGTGTCCGCTGCGGAGCCGGTCGAGCGTGGCCGCCGGCTCCACCTGGGCGCGCTCGCGCTCCGCGGCAGCCGCCCGACGGGCCTGCGCTGCCTGGCGCAGAGCCACCTCGCGCGTCTCCGCGGCCTCGCGGAGAGCCTGCTCCCGCGCCTCGGCGGCCTGTCTCCTGGCCGTCGCGGCCTGCCGACGCGTCT
>NZ_JACBXB010001173.1 GCF_013870575.1 Pseudonocardia pini | reverse complement strand
TCGTCCACGTGTCCTGGCTCGACGCCCGGGCGTACAGCCGCTGGGCCGGGGCGCGCCTGCCCGCCGAGACCGAGTGGGAGTACGCCGCCCGCGGCGGACTCGTGGGGGCGCGCTACCCGTGGGGGGACGACCTCGTCCCCGGCGGGGAGCACCGGATGAACGTCTTCCAGGGCCGCTTCCCGGACCGGGACACCGGGGAGGACGGCTTCGTCGGCACGGCCCCGGTGGACGCGTTCGCCCCGAACGGCTACGGCCTCCACGACACCACCGGCAACGTCTGGGAGTGGTGCGCAGGCCGGTTCGGCCCGGCCCGGCCCGGCCAGCGGACCATGCGGGGCGGCTCGTACCTCTGCCACGACTCGTACTGCGCGCGCTACCGGTGCGCCTCGCGCAGCGCCAACACCCCCGACAGCAGCGCGGGCAACATCGGCTTCCGCGTCGCGGCGGACGCGGCCGGTGACGAGCGAGCGCCCGCCGACCGCCGGTGGGCGGGTCCGCCGCGCCCGCGTTCGACGACGTCACGTGGTGGCACCCGCGTCGGACGCGGCGGCTCCGCCAACCCCTCGCCCTCCTGGTCGGGATCGGGGTGGGCGCCGCGGCGGTCTCGGTGCCCGCCGGACCCCGTGCCGAGACCGCCCAGGCCGTCACCCTCCTGCAGACCGCGGGCTTCGGCGCCCTCGGGCTGGTCAGCCTGGTGTTCTCGCTGCTGTTCCTGGTGATGCAGTGGGTGTCGTCGGCCTACAGCCCACGGCTGATCCTGTTCCGCCGCAGCCCGCTGCTCGGCTGGACGATCGCCTCGGCCGTCGGCCTGTTCGGCTACTCGATCACCGCGACCCTGGGCGCCGGGTCGCGGCCCACGGTCTCGCTGCTCGTGCCCGCGCTCGCCGGGCTCGGGACGCTCGCCGTGATCACCCTGATCTGGCTGGTCCAGGTCCACGCCCTGCGCTGGGTGCAGGTCTCCTCGATGCTCGCCATCGTCGTCCGGGAGGGCAGGCACGCGGTCGACCAGACCCATCCGGCCCCCCTCGGTGCGGTCTCGAGGTGGATCCCCCCGGCGGGACCGTGCCGGATCGTGTACTCGGTCGGCGACGGCGAGCTCCTGCAGCGCATCGACGCCGCCCGCCTGATCCGGGCCGCGGCCGCGGCGGAGGCGGTCGTGGCGTTCCGGGTG
>NZ_JACBXB010001172.1 GCF_013870575.1 Pseudonocardia pini | reverse complement strand
CCCCCTCCGGCGAGGTGCCCGCCCCGCCTGCGGAGGAGGTGCCCCCGGCACCCGCACCCCCGGTGCTCCCGGAGATCCTCACCCCGCCGGCGCCCTAGTGCCACGGGTGGACCGGGAGCGGTTCGAGGAGCTGGTCTCCGACGCGCTCGACGAGGTGCCGCCTCGGCTCACCGCCGCGATGGACAACGTGGTGGTGCTGGTCGAGGACCGGCACCCGGAGGACCCGGAGCTGCTCGGGCTCTACGAGGGCGTGGCGCTCACCGAGCGGACCAGCGACTACGGCGGTGTGTTGCCGGACCGGATCACGATCTTCCGGGAGGCGATCCTCGCGATCTGCGAAACCGAGGAGGACGTGGTCCACGAGGTCGCCGTGACCGTCGTGCATGAGATCGCCCACCACTTCGGCATCGACGAGGAGACCCTCCACGAGCTGGGCTGGGGCTAGCGCGGCCGGTAGTGCCCCGGCACCATTCGCGTGGTCACCGCGAAGCGGTTCCAGGCGTTGATCGCGGTGATGGCCGCGACGAGCTGGGCGAGCTCGGTCTCGTCGAAGACCTCGGCGGCCTCGGCCCACACCGCGTCGGGCACGAAGCCTTCGGTCAGCACGGTCACGGCCTCGGTCAGCGCGATCGCCGCGACCTCGCGCGCGGTGTAGAAGTGCCGCGACTCCTCCCACGCGGGCAGCTGCACGATCCGGTCCACGGTCTCGCCGCGGGCCAGCGCGTCCTTCGTGTGCATGTCGATGCAGAAGGCGCAGTGGTTGAGCTGGGAGGCGCGGATCCGCACCAGCTCCAGCAGCGCGGGCTCCAGACCCGCGCCGGCAGCGGCCGAGAAGCGGGCCATGGCCTTGTAGACGTCCGGGGCGAGCTCGGGCAGGGCGATCCGGGGGGTGTGTTCGGGCAGCCGGGTCTCGGTCGTGGTCATGTCGACGACGGTAGGTCCGGGGTGGCGCACGTGTGTGGTCCACTTCGTGCATGGTTTCGCGGGCCACTCTCGACCTCCACCTCGACCTGCGGCCCGGGGACCGCGGGGTCCGCGCGGCCCTGACGGCGGCGCTGCGGGAGGCCGTGGACAGCGGGCGGCTGCCTCCGGGGGCGCGCCTGCCGTCCTCGCGCTCCCTGGCGGCGGATCTGGGGCTGGCCCGGAACACGGTGGCCGACGCCTACGCGGAGCTGGTCG
>NZ_JACBXB010001171.1 GCF_013870575.1 Pseudonocardia pini | reverse complement strand
CCGGGTGCACGACGTCGAGTCCACGATGGACGCCATCGCCGTGTCCGCGGCGTACCGCCTGGGCGCCTCGCGGGCCCGCACCGGACCCTGGTTGGGGGACCAGCCCTCGTGACCGCCGACGTACCACTTCCCGCGGAGGCGGAGTCGTGACCGACCGGATCGAGCTCACGGGCCTGCGCGTCCGCGGGCACCACGGGGTGTTCGAGCACGAGAAGCGAGACGGCCAGGACTTCGTCGTCGACATCACGCTCTGGATCGACCTCGCCGAGGCCGCCGCCACGGACGACCTGACCAAGACCGTGCACTACGGCGAGCTGGCCGAGCTGGCCGCCGGGATCGTCGCCGGCCCCCCGCGCGACCTCATCGAGACGGTCTCCGCGGAGATCGCGGACGCGGTGATGAAGGACGAGCGGGTGCACGCCGTCGAGGTGACCCTGCACAAGCCGCACGCCCCGATCCCGCTGGACTTCGCCGACGTCGCCGTGGTGGCCCGCCGCTCCCGCCGCGCGGGCCGGGGCAGGATCGTCCCCGCATGACCCGGGCGCTGCTCTCGCTGGGATCGAACCTGGGGGACCGGTTCGGCTACCTGCGGCTCGCCGTCGAGGGGCTGGCCGACGTCGTCGTGGCCGCCTCGCCCGTCTACGAGACCCCCGCCTGGGGCGGGGTCGAGCAGCCGGACTTCCTCAACGCGCTGCTGGTCGTGGAGGACCCGGAGACCGACCACTGGGGCTGGCTGCGTCGCGCCCAGGAGCTGGAGAAGGCGGCCGAGCGCGTGCGCGAGGTGCGGTGGGGCCCGCGGACCCTCGACGTGGACGTCGTCACGGTCGACGGCCCCGAGGGCCCCGTGACCAGCACGGATCCCGAGCTGCTGCTGCCCCACCCCGGCACGCCGGAGCGGGCGACGGTCCTCGTGCCGTGGCTCGACCTCGATCCGGAGGCGGTGCTGCCGGGGCACGGGCGGGTCGCGGACCTGCTGGCCGCGCTGCCGCAGGCGGAGGTGGCGGGTCTGCGCAGGCGCACGGACCTGGTGCTGCACCGGTGAGGGCCACCCGTCCCCGCGACCTGGTCGTGGCGTTCGTGGTCGCGGCGGTGGTCGCGAACCTGCTCGTCCGGCTGACCTACGGGTCGCTGCCCGCCTTCCCCGCTCCCGCGGGCGTCACGCTCGCGGTGCTCGGGGTGGCC
>NZ_JACBXB010001170.1 GCF_013870575.1 Pseudonocardia pini | reverse complement strand
TGGCGGTCTCGGTCGGCTCGGTCACGGCGAGCAGGCTCGACCCGGCGTGCTCGAGGGCGGGCTGGCGCGCGACGGCGTCGAGCAGCACCGCCGAGCTCAGCCCCAGCTCCGCGGCCCCCGCCGAGGCGCGTCGCGACCAGCTCCCGGCGAGCCGGGTCGCGGCGGCCGCGACCGGGCGTCGGGCGAAGGCGCCGTCGCCGTCGGCGGCGTGGTCGGCGAGGGTCGCGGAGGCCAGCACGAGCGAGACGGTGGCGGCCAGTCGAGCCCCGTCGCCGGTCGCGACGGTCGCGGTCCGCATGCCGCGCAACGGACACGGGCCCGCCTTGCGACGACCGGGGGTCGCGGGGGACTGGGCGTCGAGCAGGACGGAGATCAGGAGGCCGTCGTAGTTGGTGGCGATCCGCGCGGCCTGCCCGTGGTGGTCTCGCAGCGCGTAGCAGAGACCGCAGAGGTGGCCCATCCACTCGGCGCGCAGGGAGGGGGCCAGGGTGTGCCGGCAGGGCCGGATCATGCCGAACACGGGCAAGATCGTAGCGGGACGATCCCCTCGCCCGTGCGCGGTGGGCCGGATAGCGTGCAGGCCCATGCCGTCCACGGGCGCGATCCTCGCCTTCCTCGCCGCGTCGCTGGTCCTGGTCGCGATCCCGGGCCCGAGCGTGCTGTTCATCGTCGGGCGCGCGCTGGCCCACGGCAGGCGGGCGGCGCTGACCAGCGTCGCGGGCAACACGACCGGGGTGGCGGTGCTCGTCGTGGTGGTCGCGCTCGGGCTGGGGGCGGTGGCCGCGGCGTCGGCGGTGGTGTTCACGGTGATCAAGTTCGCGGGCGCCGCGTACCTGGTCTGGCTCGGCGTCCACACTTTCCGCACCCGCGGTGACCTGGTCGCGGCCCTCGGCGCCCCGGGCGTGCAGGCCGACCGGCGGGTCTTCCTGCAGGGCGTCGTCGTGGGCCTGACCAACCCGAAGGCGCTGGTGTTCTTCGCCGCCGTCCTGCCGCAGTTCCTCGGCCCGCAGCCCCCGAACCCGGCCGTCCAGCTGCTCGTCTTCGGTCTCCTCTTCTGCCTGACGGCCGCGGTGCTGGACTCGGCCTGGGGCCTCGCCGCGGGCGCGCCTGCGCCACGACGGGCCCTCCGGCCTCGACGCGGCCTTCCGAGGCGAGTACGACGTCGTCATCCTGGACATCATGCTC
>NZ_JACBXB010001169.1 GCF_013870575.1 Pseudonocardia pini | reverse complement strand
AGCAGCCTGCGACGGCGTTCGCCCGCACGTTCGTCGCGGATCTCGCGCAGGGCCCGGTGCAGCACCAGGTCGCTGTCGGGTGGGCCCTCGAGCAGGGCCTCGTCGGGGAGCTCGTCCAGGGTCCGCGTCATCGCGCGCAGGTCCTCCCACTCGGCGCGGCACTGCGCGCACTCGTCGAGATGCCGCTCGACCGCCGTCGCCTCACCGGGGGCCAGCAGGCCGAGGACGTGCGCGGACAGCTCGCCGCCGTCAATCCCGCAGGTCGTCATCCGGGCACCCCCTCCACGGTCGGGCCGAGCGCGCTGCGCAGGGCACGCAGCGCGTAGTACGAGCGGGACTTCACGGTCCCCGGCGGCACGCCGAGCACCTCGGCGGCCTCCGGCAGCGTCCGGCCGCGGAAGTAGACCTCCGCGAGGACGTCCCGGTGGTCCGGAGACAGCCGTTCCAGGGCGGGCAGCACGGTCAAGGCGTCGACCACCCGGTCCGCGTGGTCACCGGTCGCCACCGGGGGAGCGGCGTCCTCCTCGACCTCCGCGGGCCGGGCACGCTGCGCCCGGACCCGGTCGGTGACCAGGTTGCGGGCCACGGTGAGCAGCCAGCTCCGCACGGAGCCGCGGCCGTTGGTCAGCACGTCGGAGTGCTGCCACGCCCGCACGAGGACCTCCTGCACCACGTCCTCGGCCGCCGCCCGGTCGCCGAGGAGCCGGGTGGTGAACGCCAGGAGCGCCCGCCCGTGCTCGGCGTAGACGGCGCGGATCAGAGCCTCGTCGGGGTCCCGGGGACCCTTCCGCTCGCGGGTGCGTCCCCGCGCCCGGTGACCTGACGACCCGACGACCATGCACGCTCCCGGTCCACCTGTGCCCCCGACGGATGCTCACCGCGGGCGGGGCGGGTGCCCCGCGGCGGAGCGCGGTGAGGGTAGCGAAGTCCACATCCGGCGACACGGACGCCGGAGCGCCGCGGTTCAGTCGGATTTTCTCTCCCGATCGGGTGAACCGTTCGCCGCCGGGCCCCGTGTCCTCGGATGAACGCTCCCCGCGCTCGAACGCTTCACCCGCTCCCCGCGATCAGAAGGTGGACATCCCATGAGGAGACACGGCCCCCTGGTGACGTTGCTCGCCGTCCTGGCGGTCGGCGTCGCCGTCTTCGCCGTCGCGACGATCATCGTTCGTACACCTTGCTGAACG
>NZ_JACBXB010001168.1 GCF_013870575.1 Pseudonocardia pini | reverse complement strand
CGTCGCGGCGGAGCCAGGCCCTCCGCCCGCCGCCGATACCGAGGTGCGCCAGGACGGCGCCCGGACCCTGACCCTCTACTCCGGACCGGTCCGCGTGCAGCGCGGTGCCGAGTGGCAGGACGTCGACCTGACCCTGCAGGCAGGCCCCGACGGCGTCGTCCGGCCCGTGGCCTCACCCCAGGACCTCACGCTGACCTCGACCGGCCCCTCCGTCCGGTACGCGCAGGGCGGGTCGCAGGCCCTGGCCTGGCCGACACCGCTGCCCGCGCCGCGGCTGCAGGGCGCCACGGCCGTCTACCCGCAGGCCGCCCCCGGCTACGATCTCGAGGTGCAGGCGACCCGCGCCGGGTTCGTCGCCTCGGTGCGCAAGGCCGGGACCCCGACCGCTCCCCCGCCGCCGCTGCGGCTGACCGGGCAGGCTGCGCCTGCCACGGAGGCCGAGTCCGCCGTGGACCGGGTCGTGGCCGCGGCCCCGCCGACCGGGGTCGTCCCCTTCGACACCACCACCCAGACGACCGTGCGCAACACCGACGCCTCCGGCGACCCGGACCTGCGCGTGGGCAGCTACGACGGCCGCGAGGCCGCTCGCAGCTACCTCACCTTCGACCTCGCGGAGGCGGCCGGGACGACGGTCACGAAGGCGACCCTGGACGTCTACCAGACCTGGTCGTCGTCCTGTCGGCCGACCGCCTGGGAGGTGTGGTCGCTGCCCGCGGGCACCGAGGTGGGCCCGAAGCTCCGCTGGTCGAACCAGCCCGCGCCGGAGCGACTGTGGGCCACGAGCACGGACACCCGGGGCAACGCGGCGGCCTGCGCGGCGGGCTGGTCCAGCGTGGACGTGACCGAGCTGGTGCGGGCCTGGACCGCGGCCGGTGCGACGACGGGGACTCTCGTACTCAAGGCCGCGGACGAGACGGACCCGTTGTCCTGGAAGCGGTTCGCCTCCGCGGAGACCGAGACCGTCCCGCACCTCACCGTGACGGCCTGACGGGGGTCGCTCATGATCGCGAGTTGTGTGCGGTCAGCGTTGTGATCGGAGCGCTGGGTGCACGCAACCGCCGATCTTGCCGCGCTGAGAGCACGAAACGTGCGATCACAGCTCGCCCCAGCTCATGATCGCGAGTTGTGTGCGGTCAGCGTCGTGAACACAGCGCTGACAGCACCCAACCGCCGATCTTGCCGCGCTG
>NZ_JACBXB010000116.1 GCF_013870575.1 Pseudonocardia pini | reverse complement strand
CCGTGCTCGCCCTGGGCGTGGGGCTGACCTCGGCGCTGCTCGTGGGGATCGCCGGGGCGACCTCCTACGCGGAGGAGACGGTGGACCAGCAGTTCCCGACCGAGGTCGTGGTGGAGGGAACGGACCTGCTCGCCGTCGCCGCCCGACTCACCGCGAACCCGTCGCTCACGGTGACGACGGAAGCGGCGCGGGTGCTCGTCGACCCGGTGGTCGGGCTCCCGGCGCAGGCCCTCCGCGAGGCGGTGGACGCCGCCGTCGCCGGTGCGCCGGTGAGCGTGCAGTACGTCGGTGACCTGCGCCGCGAGGTCGAGTCGAGCTTCGCGATGGCCCGTGCCATCGGGTTCGGGCTGGTGGGGATGACGCTGCTCGTCGCGGTCGTCGGCGTCGGGGTGACGTTGATGCTCTCGGTCACCGAGCGCACCCGCGAGACGGGGCTGCTGCGCGCCGTCGGCCTCACCCGCGGCGGGGTCCGGGGGATGGTCGCGGCGGAGGCGGCGCTCGGTGGGATCGCCGCGGCGGTGCTGGGTGCGGCGCTCGGTGGCGGAATCGGGGTGCTCGCGCTCGAGGCCCTCGGCTTCCCGCGCTCGCTGCCGCCCTTCGGGCAGCCGGCGGTGCTGGCGGCGGGGGTGGTGCTGGTCGCGGTGCTCGCGGCCACCGCCCCGGCTGCCCGGGCGGCGCGGGTCACGCCGATCCAGGCCCTCGCCGCGACGTGAGCGGGCGGGACAGGAGCGCTCCCGTCCCGCCCGGGACGCTCAGGAGGTGGGCTCCAGCACGAAGACGGGGATCTCGCGGTCGGTCTTGGTCTGGTACTCCGCATACGACGGGTAGGCCTCGACGGAGCGCTCCCACCAGGCTGCCCGCTCGTCGCCCGCGACCTCGCGGGCGGTGTAGGTCTTCGTCACCGTGCCGTCCTGCAGCGGGAACTCGGGGTGCGCCTTGATGTTGTAGTACCAGACGGGGTGCTCGTCCGCCCCGCCCTTCGACGCGACGACGGCGTAGTCGCCGTCGTGCTCCACCCGCATCACCGGGGTGTAGCGGAGCTTGCCGGACTTCGCACCGCGCAGCGTCAGCAGCACGATCGGCGACCCCAGGACCTCGATGCCCTCGGTCGTCCCGGTCTCCAGGATCTTCTCGGTCTGATCGCGCACCCAGCCCGCCGGGCTGAGCTCCACCTTCTCGTCGGCCATGACCGCAGGGAACCCGTTCCGGGCGCCGTCCATTCCGGGCGGTCGGGTGATCTCGGTCGGCGGAGGGCGGCGAGGTCGATCCAGGGCCGACAACGGTCCGGCGGCCACCGGTGCTCCTCCCTGCTGGGGGCGTCTCCCACGCACCGGCGACGGTTCGTGGCCGAACGCGGCGAGCGACTACCGTCGGCGTACACGCACACGCGGGAGCTCGGAACCGGGCTGAGAGGGCGCGCCGAGGTCGCCGACCGCAGGAACCGGCCGGGTAATGCCGGCTGAGGAGGACCACATGCCCGAACCCACCCGCGGCACCACCCCGCCCCGCGTCATGACGATCGCGGGCACCGACTCGGGCGGGGGCGCGGGCATCGCCGCCGACCTGCGGACCTTCGCGGCCTGCGGGGTGCACGGCTGCCTCGCCGTCTGCGCGGTCACCGTCCAGAACACGCTCGGGGTCACCGGCGTGCACACCATCCCGCCGGAGACCGTGGCCGCCCAGATCACCAGCGTCGCGTCGGACATCGGGCTCGACGCCGTGAAGACCGGCATGCTCGCCGGCGCGGAGATCATCGAGGCGGTCGCGGCCGCGTGCGACGCCAACGGCATCGGCGCGGGGCGCCGCACCCCGCTGGTAATCGACCCCGTGGCCGCGTCGATGCACGGCGACCAGCTGCTGGCCGACTCGGCGCTCGACGCCTTCCGCGACCTGCTCTTCCCGCGCGCCACCCTCGTCACCCCCAACCTCGACGAGGTGCGCCTGCTGATCGGGATCGACGTACACGACCGCGCCGCCCAGTACGCCGCGGCCAAGGAGCTGCACGCCCTCGGACCCGCGAACGTGCTCGTCAAGGGCGGTCACCTCGCGGAGGACACGGACGGCTGCGTGGACCTGCTGTTCGACGGGGAGACCTTCACCGAGCTCCCCGGCCCCCGGTTCACCACCGGCGACACCCACGGCAGCGGGGACTCCCTCGCGGCGTCGATCACCTCGGGCCTCGCCCGCGGGATGTCGGTGCCCGAGGCCGTCGCCCTCGGCAAGCGGTTCATCGTCGAGGCGGTGCGGTGGTCCTATCCCCTCGGTCAGGGTCACGGCCCCGTGTCGCCCCTCTGGGCGGTCCGGCCCTGGTGGGAGACCGCGCCGGCTGGGTAATCGTTCGTTCAGTGATGCCGGTCATACTCCCGCAGGTGCGGGAGTCGATGCGCGCCCGCTGCCGCTGATGCGGCGCCCTCGGGCGTGAGGCGAGCGCCTTAGGGTGGGCTAACCTGCAGGTCAGGGCGTTGTCGCAGCTCGCAGCGGGGGCGTGGCCGGACTAGTGTCGCTGGCGATGAGCGAGCTTGTGAGCGAACGAAGGACACAGCGCCTGCGCGAAGCGTCGACCTCGCGCGGCGAGGGAGAGCGATGAGCATTCTGGGCACGCGCGTCGTGCGTACCGAGGACCCGGTGTTCCTCACACGGGGCGCCACCTACACCGACGACCTGACCGACGAGCGGCTCACCGGGGCGCTGCACCTCACCCTGGTCCGCTCCCCGATCGCGCACGCGACGATCACCTCGATCGACATCGAGGCCGCCCTGGCGGCCCCGGGCGTCGTGGCCGTCTACACCGGGGCGGACTGCGACCTGGCGCCTGCGCTGCTGTTCCCCGCCGCGAACAAGGCGATGCTGCGGCCCTTCCTGGCCACCGACCGGGTGCGCTACGTCGGCGAGGCGGTCGCGGCCGTCCTCACCGAGGAGGCGTACCAGGGCGAGGACGCCGCCGAGCTGGTGGACGTCGACTACGAGCCGCTCGACGTCGTGGTCGGGATGAAGGACGCCCTGAAGGACGAGGTGCTCCTCTTCCCCGAGGCGGGCACCAACAGCGTCACGAAGATGCACCTCGCGAAGGAGGAGGCCCCCGAGGACCTCTTCGCGGACTGCGAGGTCGTGGTCTCGAAGGAGATCCTCAACCAGCGCGTGGCGGCGGCGCCGCTGGAGACCCGCGCCGCCTCCGGCTACTGGGGCGAGGACGGTCGGTGCACGATCTTCTGCTCCACCCAGAACGCACAGTCCGCGCGGGACGAGGTCGCGGGCTGGATGGGCATCGACGCCAAGGACCTCCGGCTGATCCTGCCGGACGTCGGCGGCGGCTTCGGCGCCAAGATCGGCGCCGACCCCGAGTTCGCGCTGGTCGGGTGGCTGTCGAAGAAGGTGGGCCGTCCGGTCCGCTGGAACGAGAGCCGCTCGGAGAACATGACCGGCATGGTGCAGGGCCGCGGCCAGCTGCAGACCGTCACGATCGGCGGGGACCGGGACGGGACCGTCAAGGCCTACCGCCTCGACGTCGTCGCCGACGCCGGTGCCTACCCGCGGCTGGGCGTCGCCCTGCCGATGTTCACGCGCATGATGGCGCCGGGCACCTACGACATCCCGAAGGTCTGGTCGACGGCCAAGGTCGTGGCCACCAACACGACCTCGACGGCCGCCTACCGCGGGGCCGGTCGTCCCGAGGCCACCCAGGCCATCGAGCGCGCCATGGACCTGTTCGCCGACGCGATCGACATGGACCCGGCCGAGCTCCGCAAGAAGAACGTCGTCAAGCCCGAGCAGTTCCCCTTCACCACGAAGGGCGGCGCGGAGTACGACACCGGCGAGTACGCGAAGGCCATCGACCTGGCCCTGCAGGCCGCGGACTACGAGGGACTGCGCGCGGAGCAGGCTCGGCGGCGCCAGGAGGGCGGGCCGCTGCAGCTCGGCATCGGCGTCTCGTCCTACGTGGAGATCACCGGCGGTGGCGCGTTCGTCGAGAACGCGACCGTCGAGGTCCACGCGGACGGCACCGTCACCGTGCTCACCGGCACCTCGCCGCACGGGCAGGGGCACGCCACGGCGTGGGCCATGCTCGCGAGCGAGGAGCTGGGCATCCCGGTCGACAAGATCACCGTGATCCACGGCGACACCGATCTGATCCCCAAGGGCGCGGGCACGATGGGCTCGCGCAGCCTGCAGACCGGCGGCATCGCGGTGCACAACGCCGCGGTCGAGCTGGTCGAGCTGGCCAAGCAGCGCGCGGCCGAGCAGCTCGAGGCGAACGTCGACGACCTCGTCATCGAGAACGGGACCGTGCAGGTCAAGGGCACCGGGACGGGTGTCTCGCTGGCCGACCTCGCGGGTGCCGACGAGCTCAAGGTCTTCCACGAGTGGGACGGCAAGAAGCCGACCTTCCCGTTCGGCGCGCACGTCGCGCTCGTCGAGCTGGACGTCGAGTCCGGCAAGGCGACCGTCGAGCGGATCTGGGCGGTGGACGACGCGGGCCCGATCCTCAACCCGCTGATCTTCGACGGCCAGCGGCACGGCGGCATCGCGCAGGGCATCGCCCAGGCGATGCTCGAGGAGGTCGTCTGGGACGAGGAGGGCCAGCCGCTCACGGCGACCTTCGCGGACTACGGCATCCCGTCGGCGGCGGAGCTGCCCAGCTTCGACCTGGTCACCATGGAGACCCCGACGACGATCAACTCCATGGGCTACAAGGGCATCGGCGAGGCCGGGACCATCGGGTCCTGCCCCGCGGTGCAGAACGCGGTGATCGACGCCGTGTCGCACCTCGGCGTCGAGCACATCGACATGCCCCTCACCCCGTTGCGGGTGTGGGAGGCCATCCAGGAGGCCTCGAAGTGAAGGTAGAGATCACTGTCAACGGCGAGCGCACCAGCGCCGACGTCGAGCCCCGCACGCTGCTCGCGCACTACCTGCGCGAGAACGTCGGGCTGAAGGCCACCAACATCGGCTGCGACACCACGTCGTGCGGGGCGTGCACCGTGCTCGTCGACGGCGAGTCGGTGAAGTCCTGCACGGTCCTCGCCGTCCAGGCGGACCAGCAGTCCGTGACCACGATGGAGGGTCTGGGCACCTACGCCGACGGCGAGCTGTCCCACCCGGTCGCCGCCGCGTTCCGGCAGGAGCACGGCCTGCAGTGCGGGTTCTGCACCCCCGGCATGGTCATGGCCGCGGTCTCGTTGATCGACGAGAACCCCGACCTCACCGAGGCGGACGTCCGAGAGGGGCTCGAGGGCAACCTCTGCCGCTGCACGGGCTACCACAACATCGTGCGTGCGGTGCTGGTCGCGGCGGGCAAGGACCCGGACGCGGCGCAGGCCGCGGGGACCGAGGACAAGACGATCCCCCCGGGCTTCTCCACGGGGAAGGCGGAGCCGTCACGCACCGGGCCCGGAGAGGGTGACGCATGATCCCCGTCGGTTTCGACTACCAGCGCCCGGAGTTGCTCGACGCGGCGCTCGCGCTGCTCGCCGAGCACGGCGAGGACGCGACGGTCCTGGCGGGCGGGCACTCCCTGCTGCCGGTGATGAAGCTGCGGCTGGCCGCTCCCGAGGTCGTCATCGACATCGGGCGGCTCGCGGAGCTGAACTACATCCGGCTCGACGGCGACGAGATCGCGATCGGTGCGGCGACCCGCTACCGGGACCTCGTGGTCTCCGACGTCCTGGCGCAGGAGTGCGCGCTGCTCCCGGCCGTCGCCCGCACCGTCGGCGACCCGCAGGTCCGCCACCGCGGCACCCTCGGCGGGGCCCTCGCGCACGGCGACCCGGCGGGTGACCTGCCCGCCGCCGTCCTCGCGCTGGACGGGACGATCGTGCTCCGCAGCCCGCGCGGCGAGCGGAGGGTCCCGATCACCGAGTTCTACACCGGGGTCTTCTCCTCGGTGAAGGAGCCGGACGAGCTGATCGTCGAGATCCGGCTGCCGCGCACCGGCTCGACGGGCTGGGCGTACGAGAAGTTCACCCGGCGCAGCAACGACTGGGCGATCGTGGCCGTCGCGGTGGCGACCCTGCCCTCGGGGCGGCGCCAGCTCGGCCTGGTCAACATGGGCAGCACCCCGTTGCGAGCCTCCGCCACGGAGGCCGCGCTCGCCGAGGGCAAGCCGATCGACGAGGCGGCGGCGTTGGCGGCGGAGGGCACCGAGCCGCCGCAGGACAACGCAGGCACCCCGGCCTACCGCCGTCACCTGGTGACGGTCCTGACAAGACGGGCCCTGCAGACCGCCACCGCCTGACACCCCCGAACGAACGGCACTTTCGCTCACACCTACTGAGCGAGAGTGCCGTTCGTGCATTGTGCTCTGGGTCACATGGGTGGACGCTGTCCGACGCGGCCCCGCCGGTGCCGCCGGCTCGCTGCCGCTGCTGGAAGGAGACAGCCGTGTTCGCACGCTCCACCACGGTCCAGGCCCATCGAGGCTCGCTCGACCGCGGCATCGCCCTGGTCCGGGACGAGCTGCTCCCCGCGGTGCTCGACACCGAGGGCTGCATCGGGATGTCCCTGCTCGCCGACCGGGACTCCGGCCGCTGCATCGCGACGACGGCGTGGGAGTCCCGGGCCGCGATGAGCGACTCCGCGGGCATGATCCGGCCGATGCGGGACCGCGCCGCGGACACCATGGGCGGGACCGCGCAGGTCGACGAGTGGGAGATCGCGCTGCTGCACCGCGACCACACCAGCTCGCCGGGGGCGTGCGCGCGGGTGACCTGGCTGCGCATGGATCCGTCCCGGATGGAGCAGGGCACGACGATGTTCCGCGACGAGGTCCTTCCCGAGATGGAGCAGATGGTGGGCTTCTGCAGCGCCAGCCTGATGCTCGACCCGACCGAGGGCTACGCCGCCGCCTCCTTCGCCTTCGACTCCGCCGAGGCGATGGCCGCCACGCGGGACCGGGCGCTGCGGATGCGGGCGGGCACGGCCGCCGAGCTGAACGCACAGATCCTCGAGGTGGGGGAGTTCGAGCTGGTGATGGCGCACCTCCGCGTCCCCGAGCTCGTCTGACCCTGTGAGTGGCGATAGTCGCCAGAGCGACTATCGCCACTCACAGGTCGGTCAGGCCCGCGTCCTGGGCGGCGATGGCGGCCTGGGTGCGGGAGGTGAGCTCCAGCTTCGCCAGGACCCGGCTGACGTGCGTCTTCGCCGTCGCCTCGGTGATCACCAGCTCGCGGGCGATGTCGGCGTTGGACAGCCCGCGGCCCAGGCAGGCCAGGACGTCCCGTTCGCGCGGGGTCAGGGAGTCCAGCCCGGGCACCGCGCGGCGTGGGCCCGCCCCGGCGAACCGCGCGATCACCCGTCGGGTCACCTCCGGGGCCAGGACGCCGTCGCCGCGGGCCACGGCGCGGACGGCGTCGAGCAGGGCGGCGGCCTCGGCGGACTTGAGCAGGAACCCGGCGGCGCCCGCGGCGAGGGCGGCGTCGACGTAGTCGTCGAGGTCGAAGGTGGTGAGGATCAGGACGCCGGTCTCGCCGCCGAGCGCCCGGGTCGCCTCGATGCCGTCCGTGCCGGGCATCCGGACGTCCCGCAGGGTTCCGTGCCTCAGGAGCAGGCGCCGCAGGGTGGTGCGCCGCCGCAGCAGGGGGCTGCGCCTCAAGCTCCTGCGCCTCAAGCTCCTGCGCCTCAAGCTCCTGCGCCTCAAGCTCCTGCGCCCCAAGCTCCTGCGCCCCAAGCTCCTGCGCCCCAAGCTCCTGCGCCTCAGGTTCCTGCGCCTCAGGGGCCTGCGCCTCAAGGTCCCGCGCCTCAGGCTCCCGCACTTCAGGAACCCGCGCCCCAGGCTCCTGTGCCTCAGGGGCCCGCGCCTCAGGTTCCCGCGCCTCAGGTTCCCGCGCCTCAGGCTCCCGCGCCCCAGGGACCCGCGCCCCAGGGACCCGCGCCCCAGAGCCCCGCCGAACCCGGTGGCGAGGAGGGACCCTCCGGCCTGGCCCTGGAACCGGGAGGGCCCGACGCGGGCAACCTTCCCGGATCCCCCGCGCTGCCCCCTCCCACCACGACCACCGAGCCCCCCGCGGCCCAGCTGGTCGCCCCGCTCGCACTCAGCCCCGGTGGCCCCTCGATCGGCCAGCCGCTGGACCGGACCGTCGTCGAGGAGCTCGGGACCGTGCCCGTGGGCGAGGCCGCCGTGCGGGCGGTGACCGTGGCCAACCCGGAGCCCTACGCCGTCGAGGTCCGGGAGGTGAGCACCATCGCGGGCAGGCCCTTCGGGCTCGCCGAGGACACGTGCTCGGGCACGACGCTCCCGGCGGGCGGGTCGTGCTCGGTCGTGGTGCGGTTCAGCCCGGTGGCCCCCGGGGTCGCCGAGACCGTCGTGAAGCTCGCCCTGCGGCACGTCTGCACCGACAGGACCTACTTCCCCTGCACGTTCGACCCCGACGCCGACATCCAGACCGGCGTGCCGGACTTCAGCGCCGTGTCGCTGCCCGGCGGCGGGCTGGCGATCGAGTGGGAGACCGAGCTCCGCGCGGTACCCGGGATCGTGCTGTTCAGGGGAACCGGTGGCGGATGACCCGGAGGGCGGCTCCGCCACGGCCCTCGGCGGGCTGGAACGGGCGGTCCAGCTCGTCAGCGCGGTCGTCGCGCCGGTCACGCTGGTCACCGCGCTCCTGTTCTGGTTCGGCTGGACCCGCACGAACGCGGTGTTCCGGGAGTTCGGGATCGAGGCCTCCGTGCTGGGACTGTCCGTCCAGGACTATCTCGTGCGCAGCGTGGAGGGCCTGTACGTGCCGGTCGGGATCGCGCTGCTGCTGACCGTGGTGGGCCTGGGGGTCCACGGTGCGGTGGGCAGGCTCGTCGCCGACCCGGAGGCCGCGCCGAGCCTGCGGACGCTCTCGCTCGACGTCGGCCTCACCGGGGCCGTCCTGTTCGGGATCGGGGTCCTGGGGATCGTCTCGCCGAACGCCTTCGGTGCCTGGACCCTGCTCGCGCCCTGTTCCCTCGCGGCGGGCACCGTCCTGCTCTCGTGGAGCGTGAGCCTGTGGCGGCGGCTCGACGGCCGGGGGATGCGGCGCGGGTCGTGGCCCGCCCTGATGACGAGGGTGTCGACCGTGCTCTTCGTCGTCCTGGCCCTGTTCTGGGCGGCGAGCGAGTACGCGGCCGCCGTGGGACGGGGGGTGGCGGACGGGATCGCGCGCGACACGAGGTCCCGGCCGGGGGTCGTGCTCTTCAGCGAGCGGAGGCTCTTCCTCACGGGGGTGCAGGAGGACGTGCTGCCCCCGGACCCCGGGGACGCCTACCGGTTCCGGTACGCCGGGCTCCGGCTGCTGATCGAGTCCGGCGGGCGGCTCGTGCTCGTCCCCGACGGATGGACGCGCCGCTCCGGCTCCGCCATCATCCTGGCCGGCGACGGCATCCGGGTGGAGTTCACGCCCGCCGGCCGGTAGTCCGGCAGGCAGCGATCCGGAACCTGCTAGCGGAGCGCGAGGATCTGGTCCGCGATGAAGGTGTGGCCCGCCTCGGTGGCGTGCACGTCGTCGTCCGTGCACATGTACGTGAGCCGGCAGGCGGTGGCGACCGGCACCGGGATGGTGCCGTAGGGCTGCAGGTCGGTGGTCTGGTTCAGTGCGTCGTACCCGCCGGTGAGCTGGGTGATGTCGATGAACCGCGCGCCCGCCGCCGCGTAGGTCTCGCGCAGCACGGGGTTGAGCCCGTCCTGGAAGACCGGCTGAGAGGCGACGGCGTAGTCCTGGTAGCCCGGCTCCTTGCGGGTGTAGAGCCCGAGGTACGAGTCCGGGTACGTGAGCCCGACGATCGGGACGCTCGGGCCGACCAGCGCCCGCACCCGCTCGAGGGTCTCCTGGAGGTTCGTGCGCAGGTCGCCCATCGCGCGGGTCAGGCAGTCGTTGGTCGCCTGGTTGGTGCGGAAGTCCCCGGAGGCGTTCGTCTCGCCGAGGCAGCGGGTGGCGTCGTTGCCGCCGATGACGATCGTGACCAGCCGGACGCGGCCCGCGCTCGCGGCGAGGACCCGCTCGGCCGCCGCGAGCTGCGGCTCCGAGGGGTACGGCAGGGTGTCCTCGCCCTGCAGGTTCGACGCGCACCCGGCGTTGTCCACGAGGTCGGCGGAGGTGGCCCCCGAGCAGGCCAGGTTGACCAGCTGGATCGGCGTCCCGTCGGCGTTGAGCGTGGCCGTGACCTGGTACGGGAAGGCGAACGCGCTGGTCTCGCCGTTGCGGTAGCTGCCGGGGTTCGTGCCCGCGGCGTAGGAGTCCCCGAGCGAGAGGTAGACGTCCTTCGTGGGGTCCAGGGTCACGGCGGCCACG
>NZ_JACBXB010001167.1 GCF_013870575.1 Pseudonocardia pini | reverse complement strand
GTAGGTCACGCCCACGGCGGCGACCCGGTCGTCCACCCACTGCCGCCAGGCGGTGATCCGGCGCTCGTTCTCCAGCGCGGCGCGCGCCTGCTGGGCCACCTCCTCGAAGGCGAGCCGCCTGCCCGGCCGTACCTCGGCGACCTGGCCGACGTTCCAGCCACCCGCGGTCTGCACCGGTCCGAACAGGGCTCCGGGCGCGGCGTCGAACGCCGGGCCCGCGTAGCCGTCCTCCACCTGGCTGCGCGCCACGAACTGCAGGTCACCGCCGCTGTCGCGGGTCTCGGTGTCGCGCGAGTAGGTGCGGGCCAGCTCGGCGAAGTCCGTGCCGCGGCGCGCGCTCTCCAGCACCTGCACCGCCACGGTCTCGTCGGCGACGACGATGTTGCGCAGGTGCCGGGCCTCCGGCTGGGCGAAGCGGTCGGCGTGCGCGTCGTAGTAGGCGCGCACCTCCTCCTCGGTCGGCGTCTCGAGGGCCCCCGCTACCGCGGTGTCGTAGAGCCTCTTGGTGAGCAGCTGGCGTCGGATCTCGTCGCGGACGTCGGCCTCGGAGGCGCCGACGGTGCCGAGCAGGCGCACCATGCCGGCCTGCCCGTCCGGGAAGCGCTCGGCGGTGAAGCGCGCGTAGGCCGCCTCCACCTCGGAGTCGGGGACCTCGACCTGCTCGTCGGCCGCGGCCTCGTCGAGCACCATGCCCAGGGCCACGGTCTTCGCCGACTCCCGACGGAACTCGTCCCGCCGGTCCGCGTCCGTGGGCTCGCGGACCCCGTAGAGCGCGTCGAGCACGTCGAGCCTGCCCGCGAGGTCCTCCTCCGTGACGACGGTGTCCCCCACCTCGAAGGCGGCGTCCGCGGGCAGCCCCGAGGCGGCGGCGCCGACCCCGACCGCCACGGCCGCCACCAGGCAGCCCCCGACCACCGCGAGGACGGGGCGCGGGACGTCGCGCACGCTGAACAGCGAACGGAGCAGGGACATGGTCACACCCTCGTCATCGACGGTTCGGAGCTGGGGAGCGGGTCGGACGGGGCGGGCGCGGGCGGCGGGAGCAGCACGTGGGTGAGGTGGGCGGCCAGCAGCGAGAGCGCGACGACCCCCGCGAGGAGCAGCCCGAACTCCCGCACCACGACGAGCCCGGACACGACGAGCGCGAGGTAGCCCATGCCCGCGGCGAGCGCGGCCACCCCCACCGTGCGGCGCAT
>NZ_JACBXB010001166.1 GCF_013870575.1 Pseudonocardia pini | reverse complement strand
GCGTCGATCCCGGCGACCAGCGCGGCGGCCACGACCGGGATCGCGGCGGTGTCGGCCTCGTCCGCGGTCCGGGGCGCGACCGCGGCACCCTTCTCGCCCTTGTCCTTCTTGCGACGCTTGCGGGGGGCGCCCCCGAAGCGGGCGCCCGTGAAACCGATGTCGTAGTCGTCGGCCGGGGTCATGTGTCTCCCTCTGCACGGAGGCGCCTCATGGGTCGCACGTTCCCCACGGCTCGTTACGGAGTTGTGTCATGGGTGTTCCACCGGGATGACGATCGCCCTCCGTGGTCGGCATCCGCCTTACAGGTGATGTGGTGATCTCTCTTCGTCACCGTCCGACCATGGCGAACCCGTCGAAAGGGGACGAGCAGGACCGTCACCTGATCGCGTCCTCGTCGTTGCCCGCAGGGTGCCCTCCGGGGCATTAGGTTGCTCCGGTGGCCCGGTATCTCCCCTTGGCTCGGCCCTGGTTCGGGCTCGTCGCCGCCGTCGCCCTGCTGGGCGTGGCCGTCCAGCTCGTCGCGACGGCGTTCTTCCCGTTGCCCGGGGCGTTCTTCTCGGGCCGGGTGGCCCAGGTCCTGAACGTCTTCTGCTTCTTCACGATCCTCAGCAACCTGCTGGTCGCCGTCGTGTTCGCGCTGCTCGCCGCGGAGCCCGACCGAGACGACCGCACCATCCGCGTCCTGCTGCTCGACGCGGTGCTCGCCATCGCCGTGACGGGCATCGTCTACAACCTCGTCCTGGCCCAGACGGCGAACCCCGTGGGGCTGCACCAGGTCGCGAACGTGCTCTGCCACATGCTCACCCCGCTGCTCGCCGTCGTCGGGTGGCTGCTGTTCGGGCCGCGGGGGCTGGTGGACCGGAAGGTCGTGCTGCTGTCGGCGATCTACCCGATCGCCTGGCTGGCGTTCACCCTCGTCCGCGGGGCGGTGATCGACTGGTACCCGTACCCGTTCGTCGACGTCGTCGCGCACGGGTACGGGCGGGTGCTGGTGAACTGCCTGGTCGTGGCGGTGCTCTTCCTGGGGCTCGGGTTCGGTGCGCTGGCCCTCGACCGCAGGCTCCCCGGCCTGCACGCCGGATAGGTGACCCTCGCCCGCCGCACCGTCGTCCTCGGCGCGGCGGCCGCGGCCACCGGGGTGGGCCTGCCGGCCTGCGCGGCCCCGCCACCCGCTCCACGATCTCGACCATGCCGAACTTCGCGTTC
>NZ_JACBXB010001165.1 GCF_013870575.1 Pseudonocardia pini | reverse complement strand
CGGAACAGGGCCTCCGCGGCCCGGCACACCTCCTGGGCCTCGGTGAGGGTGCCGGTGCCCCACCCCAGGAAGTTGGCGAGCCGCAGCTTCACGGTGGCCCGCCGCCCCGCCGACCCGACCCCGACCAGGGCCTCGTCCATCCGCCGCAGGGCGGGCACCGCCACCGCGGAACGGCTGTCGGCGCGGTGGTCGAGCACCCACCGGGCGTCCCAGTCCAGGGCGTCGACGACCTCCGACCACCGCCGGTCCCCCGCGGGCAGCAGCCGGACCAGCGCGTCCAGGACCGACAGGGCCTCCCGGAACGCCCCCGAGGCCTCGGCCGACCGCACCGCGGTGCACAGGGCGGCCACGGCCTCGTCGTCCCCCGGATCGGCCGAGCGCGCGAAATGCCCGGAGGCCTCCCCCAGCCGACCCCAGGTCTGCAGCTCCCGCGCGGTCGCGCGGTGCAGGAGACGGCGCCGGGCCGGGCCCAGCTGCGCGTACACGGCGTCGGCGACGAGCGGGTGGGCGATCTCGACGGTCAGCTCCGGCCCGTCCTCGTGCTCGACGACCAACCGGGCCCGGACCAGTCGCTCCAGGCCCTCGACGAGCTCCGCGGGAGTTCGCCCGGACAGGGCCACCAGTCCCCGCAGCTCGGCACGGCGGCCGAGCACCGCCAGCAGCTCGACGATCCCCACCGCCACCGGGTCCAGGCCGTGCAACCGCAGGGCCACCCGGTCCGACAATGAGTCCGGGAGCCTGCGCAGCAGCGGTCGGTGCAGGTCGGCACCCTCCTCGACCAGCGCGTCGAGCAGGTCGAGCGCGTCGAGCGGCAGCCCCCGGGAACGGTCGACCAGCCAGTCGACGAGGACGTCCGGCACCTCGCGGACGACCTCCGACGCCAGCTCGCGGATCCCGCTCGCATCGAGTGGCGTCACGACCGTCCGCTGGGCGAGGCCGTCCTGCTCCAGGAGCAGGACGGCCTGCACGGCCTCCGGTCGAGCGGTGAGCTCGCTCGGCCGGGCGGTGGCGAGCACGAGCACGGACTCGTCGCCACAGACGTGGGCCAGGTGGTGCAGGGCCACCAGCGACGAGGCGTCGGCCAGGTGCAGGTCGTCGATCACCACCAGGACCGGACGCTCGGCCGCCAACCCGCGCAGCAGCTCGGCGAACCCGTCGAGCACCCGCGCCGTCGAGCGCTCGGGGTCGGCGCGGGCGTCGACGTTGC
>NZ_JACBXB010001164.1 GCF_013870575.1 Pseudonocardia pini | reverse complement strand
CGCGGTCGGCCGGGCCACGGTCGTCGCGGTAGCCGCTCGAACCGCGGTAGCCCCCGGAGCTCCCACGGTTGACCTGGTAGCCACCTCGCGAGCCGCCCTCGTCGGAGCCGCGTCGGTCGTCCCGGTAGCCGCCGCGCGATCCGCGCTCGTCCGAGCCCCGTCGGTCGTCCCGGTCACCGCGGTAGCCACCGCGGTCGCTCTGGAACCTACTCCGCGAGCCGCCACCGCCGGACCCACGACGATCGTCTCCGTACCTCCCGCGGTTCTCACTCGCCCGGCGGTCCTCACGGTTGGCCTGGTAGCCGCCACGGGAGCCCCGGTCGTCGGAGCCGCCACGGTTGCCCTGGTAGCCACCGCGCGAACCCCGGTCGTCGGAGCCGCCACGGTTGCCCTGGTAGCCACCGCGCGAACCGCGGTCGTCCGAGCCACTACGGCCCTGGTACCCCCCACGCGACCCACGGTCGTCGGAGCCGCCACGGCTGCCCTGGTAGCCACCGCGCGAACCGCGGTCGTCCGTGCTGCTGCGGCCCTGGTACCCGCCACGGTCGTCCGAGCCACTGCGACCCTGGTACCCGCCGCGCGAACCCCGGTCGTCGGAGCCGACCCGGTTGCCCTGGTAGCCCCCGCGCGAACCGCGGTCGTCCGTGCTGCTGCGGCCCTGGTACCCGCCACGGTCGTCCGAGCCACTGCGACCCTGGTACCCGCCGCGCGAACCACGGTCCTCCGAGCTGCCACGGTTGCCCTGGTAGCCCCCGCGGGATCCGCGGTCGTCGCTGCCACGGTTGCCCTGGTAGCCCCCGCCCGAGCCGCGGTCGTCGCGCCGGTACCCGCCTGAGCGGTCGTCGCGTCCACGGTCGTTGCCCGAGCCACCGCGGCGGGCGCGGTCGTCCTTGCCCCAGCGGTCGACGTACACCTTGGGGCTGCCCTCACTGCGGCCGCCACGCGGCCGGTCCGACGAGTCCCGGGAGCCGCCTCGACGGTCGTCGCGATCCTGACCGCCACCACCCCAGCCGCTACCGACGCGGCCGCCCTTCTTGCGGTCGTCGCGTCCACGGCTCTCGCGGCGCTCGCCGGAGCCGTGCTTGTCATCCCGATCAGTCACTCTTGAATTCCGATTCTCGTCGCGTCGCGGCCGTGATCGCCCTACGCGATTCCAGCCTCGGAAACACCAAAAAAGGGCGCCCCCACCTGCCCGGTGGGGACGCCCT
>NZ_JACBXB010001163.1 GCF_013870575.1 Pseudonocardia pini | reverse complement strand
CGCCGGCGCCGCGGGGGCGGCGGCCGGCGGGAATCCGGCGATCGCGCGACGGCTCCGGGGGGAGCGATGCCGTGCCACGATCTTCCTTCCGTGGATCTCGACGAGGCCCGGACGTCCGGTCGGGGATTCCGGAGCGGGCCGATCGGGGGTCGGCCCGGAGTCCTCTTCGTGACCTCGTCGTGATCCGAGGACGACGCTAGTGGGTCCCCGCGGCCCCGAACCCGTCCGGTTGCGTCCGACGAGACCACCGGGACGGACCCGGCGGCGAGCGGTGGGGGAAGCGTGGGACCCGGCATGTCGGCGCACCGGGGCCACCCCCGGAGGTGCCGTTCGGCGCACGGGGCGACCGAGTGCCCCGCTCGTCGCGCCCCTGAGCAGCGAAGACACCACAGCGCGTCACCGGGCTGTGGCTGCGGTCACCCGGGACCCGAGCATCGCGCACGACGAGCGGCGTTCTGCGGCGTGGGTCACGTGATCGGGAACAGCCCACCCCCGCCCCGTCAAGCGGGCCGGAGTCTCGGCGCGCGGAACGCCCGCCGCTGGCCGCGTGCGGGGAGGATGGTGGCCGATGGCGGGCGCGCTGTACGCGGCCGTCCCGATGACCCCGGGCGACGTGGTCCGGGCCGAGTCCGACCGGCTGGGGCCGGTCACCGTGAGGGTCGCATGAGCGTGAACGTCCCCGAGCTCGCCGCTCGGTTGAGCAAGGCCGTCGCCGACCGCACCGCGATCGGCAGGCTGTCCGACGAGTTCCCCGGGCTCGACCTGCCGACCGCCTACCGGGTGCAACGCGAGCTCCGCGGCGCCGCGGGCCCGCTCGCGGGCTGGAAGCTCGGGCTGACCTCGCGCGCCAAGCAGGCGCAGGTGAACGTGAGCGAGCCGATCTTCGGCTTCCTGCCCGCCGCGGGCGCCCTCGACCTCGGTGAGCCGCTGGACACCGGCGCCCGGATCCAGCCACGCTGCGAGCCCGAGATCGTGTTCACCCTCGGCCGCGACCTCGCGGGCCCGCACGTCACCGCGGCGGAGGTGCTGGCCGCGTCCTCCGGGGTCGCCGTCGGGATCGAGGTCCTCGACTCGCGCTACGTCGGCTACGACTTCACCACGCCGGACGTCGTCGCCGACAACACCTCGGCCGCCCGCTACCTCGTCGGTGCCCCCGTCTCCCCCGCCGGGATCGACCTGCGGCTCGTGGGCGTGGTGCTGGAGCGGAAC
>NZ_JACBXB010001162.1 GCF_013870575.1 Pseudonocardia pini | reverse complement strand
CGGCCTGTTCCTGCGGATCGTCACGGAGCTGTGGGGCAGACACATCGGGGCGCGCTCCTGACCGGCGTCGGTCCGCCGCCCGTAGCCCTCCAGGTCGACGGCGACGCACACCCGGTCGCCCGATTCCCCCCGGCGTCCGACCACTCTTCTCCCCCACACCCGATCCTCCGCCGTAGGGGAGCCTACGAGCCGGACCGCCGTGGCCGGTAGGTTGCGAGCGTGGACGAACGGTCCGCGCGGCGACCGTGGGGGTGACGGGTGTCGATCCAGGAGGCGGGGACGAGCAGGCCGAAGGCCCTCGACCCCCCGCTGTGGGAGGCGCTGCGCGGCCTCGGGCACGCGGTGTCCTACGACACCGGGGACACGATCCTGTTCCAGGGCTCGCCGTCGGAGTCCATGCTGCTGCTCGACTCGGGTCTGGCCGCGGTGAGCGTGGCCCATCCCGGCGGGGACGAGGTGTTCCTCGCCTTCCGCGGGCCCGGATCGCTGCTGGGCGAGTTCGGCTACCTCGACCGGCGGCCGCGCTCGGCGATGGTCCGGGCCGCCACCCCCGCGCAGTGCCGGGTGCTCACGCGCGCCACCCTGGACCGGTTCCTGCAGGCGGACCCCCGGGCCGCCCAGGCCGTCACCGCCGCGGTCGTGGCCAAGATGCGCGCGGTCACGGACCGCCGGGTCCGCTACGCCCAGGGCCGCATCGGCACCCGGATCGCGCGGATGCTGCTGGACCACGTCGACGAGTTCGGCGTGCCCGCCACCCAGGGCCCCGGGCTCGTCATCGACGTCCCGTTGGCGCAGGCCAGGATCGCTGACCTGGTCGGGGCCCGGCCGCGGATCGTCGGCCTGGAGCTGGCCCGGTTGCAGGAGGCCGGGCTCGTCGACACCGGGTACCGCTCCCGGCCCCGTCGGCTCCGGGTGCTCGACCCCGCGGGCCTCGCGCAGCGCGTGCGCGGCTCCTAGGCCGATCGGTCGATTCCGGCACCGGTGCCACATCAGTGGGGCGGATCGCGGCGATCATCGTCCTTCGACGTCCGGCGACCGGAGGGACCCCGAGTGAGCGCCGACCAACCCGAGCCCGCCGATCCGGCGGGCTCGACCGCGCCGACCGGGTTCGACCTCGACGACGACGTGCTCGCCCTGCTGGGCCACGACGGCGCGGCGCTGCCGACCTCGCTCGACATCGGTTCCTGGTAGGTCAGGGACCGGTCGAGCA
>NZ_JACBXB010001161.1 GCF_013870575.1 Pseudonocardia pini | reverse complement strand
TGGTCCCAGACCTCCGCCGCGTCCCGACCGCAGGCCAGCGGCTCGATCCGCAGGTCCTCTACCTCCACGAGCGCATCACCCCCGCGAGCGTGGTGCGGGCCCGGTGGATCCGGCCGCGCACGGCGGTCTCCGAGGCCCCGGTGATCTCGGCGATCTCGGTGTACCCCAGACCTTCCAGTTCGCGCAGCACGAAACAGGCCCGCTGCTCGTCGGGCAGACCCGCCAACGCGACGCGCAGTGCGGCGAGCCCGGCGTCCACCTCGGCAGTGTGCTCGGGCGCGTCCGGGGCGGTGAGCCGGTCCTCGACCGCCTCGATCCCCACCGTCTCCCGACGCCGTCGCAGCAGGTCCAGGCACCGGTTCGTCACGATCCGGTAGGCCCACGTGGTGAAGGCGGAGTCGCCGCGGAAGCGGTCCAGCCGCCGCCACGCGTCGAGCAGGGACTCCTGGAGGGCGTCCTCCGCGTCCTGCGAGTCGCCGACCAGGCGCAGGGCCAGCCGGTAGAGCGCGGCCTGGTGGCGTTGGGCCAGCTCCGAGAAGGCGCGGACGTCCCCCTCCTGGGCCCGGACCACGAGGGTGGTGTCGTCCAGCTCGCGCTCCGCGGGCGACGGGACGGCCGGGCGCGGGCTCGCCGCCACCACCTCGTCCCCCACGTCCACGCGCACCGCCTGCACGCCGCCTCCGTTCACGTGACCCAGGTCACCATTGTGGTGTATCGAGGCTCCGTCCGGGGAACCCGGTGCACGAGATCGACGGTAGTGGCCGGAACCCCCGGCCGCCCGTCGGACACGGCGCGACGGGAGGTCCGGCATGGGTGCGGGCGACAAGATGGAGAACAAGGCGCAGGAGCTGCGGGGCAAGGCCAAGGAGGCAGCCGGTCGGGCGACCGACGACGAGCGCCTCGAGGCCGAGGGCCGCACCGACCAGATGGGCGCGGACCTCAAGCAGGCGGCCGAGAAGGTCAAGGACGTTTTCAAGCGCTGATCTCCCACCACATCGGACGGCGGCATCCCGGCTCGGGGTGTCGCCGTCCGTTACGTTCGGGGCGTGTCCGAGTCGCTCCCGCAGCAGGTCGCCGACGTCGTCCTCGCCCACCCCGCCGTCGTCCGGCTGGACGGCGGCCCGTTCGGCACCGTGGCCTCCCACCTGCCCGGACGCCGGGTGATGGGGGTCCGGCTGGGGATCGCGCCGGAGCCCGTCGAGGTGGCCGTG
>NZ_JACBXB010001160.1 GCF_013870575.1 Pseudonocardia pini | reverse complement strand
TCGCCATGGCGACCATCGGCACCCACAGGTCACCAGTTCTCGACGGACTTCGTGAGGATGTCGGCGATGTCGGCCTCGGTCGACGTCCGGGGGCGGACCGCGAGCGGCGGCTGGACGGAGTGGATCCCGGCCGACTCGGGGACGGTCGCGCTGCCCGTCGTCACCGACGAGGTGCAGGGTCGGCTCGTGCTCACCGGCACCTCGGCGGGTGCGGCCCCGACCGTCCGCGGCGTGACGCTCACCGCCGCGCCGTCGACCGGGGGCACCGAGGGCCTCGCCGAGACCGCCCCGTTCTCGGCAAACGTCTTCGCGACGCGGGAGGGGCTCGTCGGCGGCACCACCGCCAACGGCCACGTGATCACCGAGCGGGACCACTTCGTGGCACTGCCCTCGCGCCGCGCGCTCTCGCCGCGGGACACGAGCGACTACTCGGTGCGGGTGTGCGCGCCCAACGGGAAGTGCGCCTTCGCGCCGGTGTGGGACGTCGGCCCGTGGAACACCCGCGACGACTACTGGAACCCCGCCGACCGGCGCCAGGAGTGGAAGGACCTGCCCCAGGGCGTGCCGCAGGCCCAGGCCGCCTTCCGGGACGGCTACAACGGGGGCAACGACCAGTTCGGCCGCAAGGCCGTGAACCCCGCGGGCATCGACCTCGGCGACGGCGTGTTCTGGGACGCCCTCGGCCTGAAGGACAACTCACAGGTGCAGGTGGAGTACCTGTGGACGGGTTCGGTGCGGCTCTCCGCGGTCGCCGCGGACTCGGCCGAGGGGGTCGCGGAGGTGCGGTCGGCGCCGGACGAGGGCGCCGAGGTCGTCGGGGTGGCCGCGGACAGCGCGGACGTCCCGGTCGAGTGTCTCTCCGGCGCCTGGGCGCGGATCGGGGAGAAGCAGTTCCTCGCCGCGGCGGTCCTGCCGGACACCGAGGACGTCCCGACCTGCGAGGCAGCGGGGGTGGGCGGTGGCGCTGTCGAGGACGGGGCGACCGGTGGCGCGGTGGCCGGTGGGGGCTCGGTGGACTCGACGACCTCGACGGACCCGACGACCTCCGCCGGCTCGGCGGGCTCGGCGGGCTCGACGGCCTCCGCGGGCCCGACGGGCTCGACGGCCTCCGCGGGCTCGGTGAGGTCCGCGGGACCGGCCGCCCCGGCGGACACGACGGGCTCCGCGACCTCGTCCACCTCCGCGGACTCGGCGTCTGTAGCGAGTGCGGC
>NZ_JACBXB010001159.1 GCF_013870575.1 Pseudonocardia pini | reverse complement strand
CAGCGCGCCTGCGGCAGCATCTGCGGCGGCGAGACGAGCGAACGCCCGCGGCGCAGCGCCTTCCGGTCGGCGATCGGCGGGTCCACGGTCTCGCCCCGGATCGCGGCCCGCAGCTCGGCCTCGGTGAACCAGAAGACGTCGTCGGGGTCGGCGCGGAGCCGTCCGCCCAGCTCGCGCAGCATCCGACGGAGCTGAGGCCACGCGAGCCCGACGTCGGTCAGCGCGTCCTCCCGGATCGGCCCGAGCGTCCGGGCCCGGCGCAGCAGCGCGTCGAACACCCGCCGGCGCAGCGGGCCCAGCCGGGCTCGGACCTCGCGGGTCCTCGCGTCCCGGTCGGCGAGTATCCCCGCGCGCCGGACGTCCGGGTCGACGCCCGCCTCCGACCGTTGGAAGGCGATGGTGTCCAGCAGCGGGCCCGGCTGGTCGGCCGGGGTCGGCTCGGCGAAGTCCAGGTTGTAGACGGCGTGGCCGTAGCGGGCGAGGTGCTCGCGGAAGTGGGTGTCCCACTGCGTCGTGCCGGGCTCCTCCCGGGCGAGCGCGTAGAGCGACCGCTCGGCCCGGATCGGCTCGCTCTCCTCGCCGATGAGGAACGTGTGGGCGGCGGGGTCCCCCGGCCGTCGGACGAGCCGGTCGTAGAAGAACCCGAAGCCGATCTCCGCCGTGGCCGCGAGCGGGATCACGGACTGGACCGCGGTGTAGTAGGTCGCGCCCGCCCGGAGCAGGGTGACCACGCCCGCGAGGAGGTCCTCCGACGACAGCGCCGCGAGGTCCTTCACCGTCCACGCCGCGACGACACCGGCGTAGGTCGGGTGCGCCCGCTCCTGCCACCCCCGGACGCCGCCGCGGCTCTCCGGCCTGGTCAGGCCACGGATCGCCAGCGGCATGCGCAGCGTCATCCGGAGGAGGCCCACGTTGCGGTAGAAGTAGTACGCGTAGCCGTTGACCGTCGGGAAGCTGATGTCGCCCTCGGGGACCGAGCCGAGCACCTGGCGCAGCAGGTCCTGGATGGACAGTGTCACGGCGGGGTCGATCAGGTCCGCGAACAGCGGGGTCAGCGGGTCCGGCAACTGCTCCACGATGCTGGCGCGGAAGTACGCACCACGCGGGTACGGCAGCGGCCAGGTCTCGGGCGGTGGCGCGGCGGGCAGCGGCAGGGCCGTGATCGGCCGGGACTGCACCAGCGCGAACTCGCCCGCGGCCCGGGTCCACTCGA
>NZ_JACBXB010001158.1 GCF_013870575.1 Pseudonocardia pini | reverse complement strand
GTGGTCGTCACCGGGCTCGCCGCGCTCGGCGCGATCCTGACGTTCGTCGTGATCACCTTCGTCCGCGGCGTCCCCGCGCTCGGCGCCCAGCTCAGCACCAGCGTCGACTCGATCGTGGAGTGGCTCGCGACCGGCCCGCTCCGGATCGGCCAGGAGCAGCTCGCCGGGATCCAGCAGGAGGTGCTCGACACCCTCAGCGCGAACCAGGCCGCCATCACCGCGGGCGCGCTGACCACCGCGGCCACGATCGGCGAGGTCCTCACCGAGATCCTGCTGGTGGTGTTCACGCTCATCTTCTTCCTGCACGGCGGGGCGGGGATCTGGCGGTTCCTGCTCAACGCCGCGCCGGGCCACGTCCGCACCCGGGTCGACGTCGCGGGCCGCCGCGGCGTCGCCGCCCTGGTCAGCTACGTGCGCGCCACCGCCGTCGTCGCGGTCGTCGACGCGGTGGCGATCGGGATCGGCCTCGCCATCCTCGGTGTCCCGCTGGCCTTCCCGCTGGCCGCGCTGGTGTTCCTGGGCGCCTTCATCCCGATCATCGGGGCGGTCGTCGCGGGCGGGGTCGCGGTGCTCGTCGCCCTCGTGGCCCAGGGCCCGATCTCGGCCCTCATCGTGCTCGCGATCATCATCGGGATCATGCAGCTGGAGAGCCACGTCCTGCAGCCGCTGCTGCTCGGCCGGGCCGTCAAGCTGCATCCCCTGGCCGTCATCCTCGCCATCGCCACCGGCCTGCTCGTCGGCGGCATCGCCGGGGCCCTGCTCGCCGTCCCGCTGCTCGCCGTGCTGAACTCCGGCATCCGGTCCCTGCGCAGCGAGGCCGACGAGCACGTCGACCCGCAGGACGTGCACACCAGCGAACCGGAACACACGGCACCCGACGAACCGGGCATCGACCGCCACGCGGAGCTCGACCCGGACCCGGTGCCGCAGCAGGCCCGGCCCGACTGACCTTCCGGACGGACCACGGCGACGACGGTCAGCCGGTCACCGGAAGGCGGCGACGGAGCGGGCCGCCCAGTCGGCGAACGGGCGGGCCGGACGGCCGAGCACGCGCTCGACGTCCGGGCAGACGCGCTGTTCCTCCTCCGTCGGTGCGCCGAGGATGTCCAAGGTGGCCTCGGCGACCGGCAGCGGCATGTGGGCCAGCAGGTCGGCGCACGCCGCGGCGCGGTCCTGCTCGACGAACCGCACCGGCTCACCCAGCGCCCTACCGA
>NZ_JACBXB010000115.1 GCF_013870575.1 Pseudonocardia pini | reverse complement strand
GCGATCCACGACGCCTACGAGCGCGAGCACTTCGGCTTCGAGACGAGCTGCGTGCCGTCATCCTCTCCGGCGAGGCCGCCCCGGGCGAGCCGATCCCGCTCGAGGAGATCGCCCAGGTCTTCGGCGTGAGCCCGATCCCGGTGCGGGAGGCACTGAAGACGCTCATCGGCGAGGGCCTCGTGGACCACCGCCCGCGCGGCGGGTACTCGGTCGCCCGGATCACCGTGGCCGAGCTGTCCGAGCTCTACGTGGTGCGCGGGGTGCTGGAGCAGGCCGCGCTGGCCGCCGCGCTGCCGCTGGCCACCGAGGCGGACCGCGAGGAGGCGCGGGCGGCGCACGCGGCCGTCGGCCGGGCCCTGACCGAGGGGGACATGCCGGGCTACCACCGGGCGTCGCGCCGGTTCCACCTCGCGCTCGTGGCCCCGGCCCGGATGCACCGGCTGCAGCGGATGCTGGAGTCCGCGTGGAACGTCACGGAGCCCTACCGGCCCATGTCCCAGCTGACCGACGAGGGCCGGGCGGGCCTGCACGCGGACCACGCGGACATGCTCGCGGCCTTCGAGGAGGGCGACACCGCGCGACTGCTCACCGAGGCGGTCCGACACCACGACGAGCTCCGCCGGGCCGTCGAGTCGCTCCCCGGCGACCCCGCGTTCTTCGCCGCCCCCGACGACGGCGCAGCTCAGCGGTCGTGAGCGGGCCCGTGACTAGACGATCCCCTGGCGGGTCGCGGTGTAGACGATCTCGGTGCGGCGGCGGACGTCGAGCTTGTCCCGCAGGTTGCGCACGTGGAACTTCACGGTCGCCTCGCTGATCACGAGCTCCGCCGCGATCTCCTTGTTCGACATCCCCGTGGCGAGCAGCTTGAGCACCTGGTTCTCGCGGTCGGTCAGGACCGGCCCGGTGGCGCCGCCCATCGCGCGCTGCTCCCGGGGGTCGCGCAGGGCGTCCATCATCATCGTGGTGATGCGGGAGTCGAAGACCGCGTCACCCCGCAGCAGGGTGCGCACGGCGGCGACGATGTCGGCGGTGTCCGCCCCCTTGCGGAGGTAGCCGTGCACGCCGAGGCGGACGGTGCGGAGCATGGTCTCCCGGTCGCGACAGCCGGTCAGCACGAGGATCCGGGTGCCGCGGTGGCGCTGGAGCAGGGCGCGGGCCACGTCGATCCCGGCGGAGTCGCCGCGGCCGAGGTCGACGTCCAGCAGCACGACGTCGGGGCGCAGCCGGTCCGCCGCCACCAGCGCGTCCCGCGGGGTCGCGGCCTCGCCCACGATCCGGAGGTCGGGCTCGGCGGCGAAGAGCTGCCGCAGCCCGAGCCGCACGATCCCCTCCGCGTCGACGACGAGCAGCCTGCCGGTGCGGACCGCGGAGAGGGTCCCGTCGCCGCGGCCGACCTCGGGATCCCGGCCGGTCGTCGGGGGCACCCGGGTGGTGTGCACGGGGCGGGAGTCGAGGACCCGGATGTCGGCGAGCTCTGCGGTCATCGGGTGGCCTCCGATCGTCGACGGGTCGTTGTCGCGGCGACGGTAAGCTGAATCACGTTGCCCGTTCGTTGCACGCGGGGGCTCACCGGTCGGACAGGCGCAACCTCGCCTTGCTCTCCCCGGTGGAGGTGACCGATGATGAGGCCCATCAGGACGCGGGAAGTCGGGGTGCCGATGCCAGTCGACGGTGTGGTCGAGCGCGAACCGGGCTCCGACCTGTCCGCCTCCGACCGCGCGGGACGCGCCATCGACGAGCTGTTCGAGGCGGTCCTGGACGACACGGGAGACGCCCACGTCCGCAGGCTCGTCTCCGAGTCCTGGCAGCGCAGCCTCGCCGCCGCGATCGACCCCTCCACCCCCCTGCCGCCGCTGCGCTTCGACCCCGCCGAGGGCCGCGCCCGGCTCGACGCGCACCCGCTGCACCAGGTCATGCCGTTGCTGCGGGCCAACCTCGTGAGCATCGCCGAGGAGGCCAAGCACGTCGTCGTCGTCACGGACGAGACCGGCACCGTCCTCTGGCGGGACGGCGCGAGCGCGGTGCTCGGGCCCGCGGACCGGGTGGGGCTCGTCGAGGGCTCGTGCTGGTCCGAGGAGGCGATCGGGACCAACGCGATGGGCACCGGGCTCGCGCTCGGCAGGCCCGTGCAGATCCACTCCACCGAGCACCTGGTACGCGCGGTGCACGCGTGGACCTGCGTGGCCGCCCCGGTCGTGGACCCGGACACCGGCCGGATCATCGGTGCCATCGACATCACCGGCCCGCGCCGGACGATCCATCCCGCGATGCTCGCGCTGGTCACGGCCACTGCCCAGCTCGCCGAGAACCAGATGCGGATGCGGCTGGCGATCGCGGACGAGCGGCTGCGCGCCCGCAACGAGGGCCACCTGGCGAGCCTGCGCGGCACGCCCGGCGCGCTCGTCACGCCGACCGGGCGGATCATCGCCGGGGACCCCTTCGGGTCGTGGCCCGAGCGGGTGGACCTGGCGGGCGGGGCCGACCGGGTGCGGCTCGCGGACGGGCGGGAGATGCACGTCGAGCCGCTGGCCGAGGGCTACCTGCTCACCGCGACCCGGCGCACGGCGTCGGCGCCCGAGCCGCGCAGGCACGCGTTGACGCTGCGGTTCCTCGGGGACGGCAACCCCACGGTGGTGCTCGACGGCGAGTGCCACGCCCTCACCCTGCGGCCCGCCGAGATCCTCACCGCGCTCGCGTTGAACCCCGAGGGCCTCACCGCCGAGCGGCTGGCCTTCCTGCTCTACGGCGACGACGGCAACCAGACCACCGTCCGCGGCGAGATCCACCGGCTGCGCGCGCTGATCGGCACGGACGTGCTCAAGACCCGGCCCTACCGACTCGACGCGGTCGTCGACACGGACTTCGGCAGCGTCCGGCGGGCGCTGCGGGAGGGCCGCGTCGCCGAGGCGCTGCGGGCCTGCGGAGGTCCGCTGCTCCCCCGCTCCGACGCCCCGGAGATCCGCGGGGCCCGAGACGAGCTCGAGGTAGGGCTGCGTCGCGCCGTCCTGGAGTCCGACGACGTGGAGCTCGTGCACGCCTACGCGAACCACCGCCTCGGTAGGGACGACCTGGAGGCGCACGAGCTCCTGGTCGACATGCTCCCCGCGGGCGACCCGCGGCGGGCGGTGGCGGAGTCCCGAGCCGCGAGGCTCCTGAACGAGTGACAGTGCCGTCCGTGCGGGTCCGGGCTGCGCGAGGGGGCTTAGGGCTGCGGCTGTGATCGCACGTTTCGTGCTCTCAGCGCGGCAAGATCGGCGGTTGCGTGCGCTCAGCGTTGTTCAGAGAGCAGTGAGCGCACACAACTCGCGATCATGAGCGGGCCGGGACGAGGTCGGCGTAGATCGCGCGGTGGGCCTCGGCCGCGTTCTTCCAGGTGAAACCGGCCGCCGTGGCCCGACCCGCGGTGCGCAGGGACTCGCGCAGCCCCGGCTCCGTGATCACCCTCGCGAGGGCGGCGGCGAGGGCCTCGTGGTCGCCGACCGGCGGGAGGAGCGCGTCACGACCATCCGTGAGGTGCTCGCGGAAGACGGGCAGGTCGCTGGCCACCACCGGCACTCCGAGCGCCATCGCCTCGATCGGCACCAGCCCGAAGCCCTCTGCGGTCGACGGGTAGCAGAGCGCGTCCGCCGCGCCGTACCAGCCGGCGAGCTCGGGATCGGTGAGGGTGCCGAGCTCGATCACGTCCCGGCCGAGCTCCAGGCCGAGCGCGATCAGCTCGGCCAGCGCCGCCTCCCGGTAGGGCGCGAAGTCCTGGAACGAGTGCCCGCCGACGATCGCGAGCACCGGGCCCAGGCCCTGCGCGCGCAGGCGCGCCAGCGCCCGGAACGTGTGCACGGTGCCCTTGCGCGGCTCGATCCCGCCGACGGCGAGCAGCACGAACCGGTCCGGGCGGGAGACCGGGGCCGGGGCGGCGAACCGGCCGAGGTCCACGCCGTTGGGCACGATCGTGGTGCGCACCCCGAAGTCCCGGGCGAGGATGTCCTGCCACTGCCGTGACACCACCAGCACCCGGTCCGGCTCGGTGATGGCCCGCCGCTGGCAGTCGACGAGGACCGGGGTCGTGAAGTCGTCGACGTGGTGGGCGGTGCGGAGCACTGCCACCTGGGCGCCCGTGCGCTCCCGGGCCGCCAGCGCGGCGCGCGCGGCGATGCAGTCCTGCGCGTGCAGGACGTCGAACTCCTCGATCCGGTCGGCGAGGGCGGCGGCGAGCCGGTCGATGCCGTCGAGGGTGCGCTCGGTCAGCGTGGTGCCCTCCCGCCGCGGGCCGGGGACCAGCGTGTGCGGGAGGTCGACGGGCCGGTAGAGCCGCTCCCCCAACGCGAACAAGTGCACCGGATCGCCCGCGCGGTGCAGCGCCTCGCCGAGCCCGACGGTGTGGACGTGCCCGCCGCGCGGCGACGTCGAGTGGCTCAGCAGGGCGACGCGATTCTCGTTGACGATGTTGCGCACGCGTCCACCATAGTGAATTCTCTGATGAGAGACGACCGTGTCGGATAGTGGAGGAGCTCCCGCGGATGACCGTGACCGACGAGCGCACGAGCGCGGACACCGCCGCGTTGATCATGGACCTGCAGAGCGTGGGCCTGCGGATCGAGACGGACCTGGAGACCTCGCGCAAGGGCGGGGCGGGGCCGTCGGACTCCGGGATGCTGTGGGTCGAGGGCGTCCCGGTGACCGTTCCGCCGAACGCGACCTCCCCCTACGCGCTGCGCGCCGAGGACTCCGGGCAGGCGATCTTCCGCGACGGGGTGAAGGTCGCCGCGGTCTCCGGGACCCAGCGCCCGCGGTTCTACGACCTCGAGACCGCGGACGGCGTGCCCTACCACCAGATCGCGTTGCTGCACCTGGACTCGCTGGCCTCGACCGTGGTCCAGGCCTGCAACTACTGGGGCAACTCCGACCAGTGCGGGTTCTGCGGCATCGGGCTCTCGCTGGCCGCGGGCGCCACGATCGCGAAGAAGACCCCCGAGATGCTCGCCGAGGTCGCCGTCGCCGCGCGGGACCTCGACGGCGCCGTCGACGCCACCCTGACCACCGGCTCGTCGGTCGCACCGGACCGCGGCGCGCTGTACGTCGCGAAGTGCGGCCAGGCCGTGAAGGAGGCGGCGGGGCTGCCCGTGGAGGTGCAGTTCGAGCCACCGCGCGATCTCGCGGTGATCGACCAGGTGCACGACATGGGCGTCGACTCCGTGGGCATCCACGTCGAGTCGTTCGACCCGGCCGTGCTCGCGCGGGTGGCGCCGGGCAAGTTCCGCACCGGGATCGACACCTACTTCCGGGCCTGGGAGCGGGCGGTGGCGCTGTTCGGCGAGGGCCGGGTGTCGACGTACGTGATCCTCGGGATGGGCGAGGACCCGGACCTGACCGTCGAGATGTGCAGGCGGGCCGTGGACATCGGCGTGTACCCGTTCGTCGTGCCGCTGCGACCGGTGGCGGGGTCGCTGATGGAGGACGTGCCCGCGCCCGCGCGGGAGTACACCGAGCCGATCTACCGTCGCGTCGCGGGCTTCCTGGAGGCGAAGGGGCTCGGCGCCGACACCGCGGTCGCCGGGTGCGCGCGATGCCAGGCCTGCTCCTCGCTGAACCTCGTGCAGCAGTCCGGCGGCGCGACTCCGTGCGGCTCCGGCGGCGGGACCCCCGGGGTCTTCCAGATCGGGAAGCGGCCGAGCGCATGACGGCCACGGTTCCGGAGCGGCCGGTCGGCCGGATCCGGCCGGTCCGCCCGGTGAACGTGCTGGTCGGGATCGACCCGGTCGCGGTCCGGCCCGCGCTCGACGGCACCGCCCGGGCCGCCCACCATGCGATCCGGCACGCGGTGTTCGTCGCGGAACAGGGTCTCTTCGACGGCTCCGACCTCGACGCGCACGACGCCCGCGACGACGTCGTCCACGTCCTGGCGACCCACCAGGGCCGCCCCGCGGGCACGGTCCGGCTCTACCCGACCGGCCCCGGCGAGTGGCTCGGCGACCGGCTCGCCGTGCTGCCCGAGTTCCGCGCGGCCGCGATCGGCGGGCCGCTCGTCCGGTTCGCCGTGGAGACCGCGGGCGCGCGGGACGGACAGCGGATGCACGCCCACGTCCAGATCGCGAACGAGCGCTTCTTCCACCGCCTCGGCTGGACCACAGCGGGCGAGGTCGAGACCTACGTCGGCACCCCGCACGTCCCCATGACCATCGCCCTCCACAGCCCGACGACCGAGTGGCTCGCCGGCCCCCGCCAACCCCTCCGGCCGAGATGAACCTCAGTGCTGCGGAGACCATGATCGAACAGCACTGAGGTTCATCTCGACTACTCCACCGTCACGGACTTGGCGAGGTTGCGCGGGCGGTCCACGTCGCGTTCCAGGGCTACTGCTGCGTGGTACGCCAGCAGCTGCAGTGGGACGCTCATCAGGATGCTGTCCAGCTCAGGCTCGCTGCGCGGGACCACGATCGTGCGGTCCGCGAGGTCGGCGGGCAGCTCGCGGTGCGCCAGCGCGATCACCGGGCCGCGGCGGGCGCGGATCTCGGCGAGCGTCGAGGTGTTCTTGTCCAGCAGGTCGTCCGCCGGCACGCAGGCGACGGTGGGTAGCTCGGGGCTGACCAGCGCCAACGGGCCGTGCTTGAGCTCCGCCGACGCGTAGGCCTCCGCGTGCACGTAGGAGACCTCCTTCAGCTTCTGCGCGCCCTCCTTGGCCACCGGCCACCCGCGCCGCCGCCCGATGAACAGCACGCTGTGGTGCGGCGCGACCTCGCGGGCCACCTCGGCGATCGCCCCGGTGCGCTTCTCGGCGTCGAGGATCTCCTCGATCTGCCCGGGCAGGGCCGCGAGGCCCTCCAGGATCCGGCGGCCCTCGGTCGGCGCGAGGTCCCGCATCCGGCCGAGGTGCACCGCGAGCAGCGCGAACGCCGCGACCGTGGACGTGAACGACTTGGTGGCCGCCACGGACATCTCGGGGCCGGCGTGGATGTAGATGCCGCCGTCGACCTGGCGCGCGATCGTGGAGCCGACGACGTTGACGATGCCGATCACCCGGCCGCCCTTGCGCTGCAGCTCCTGCACCGCGGCCAGCGTGTCCACCGTCTCGCCGGACTGCGACACCGCGACGTAGAGCGTGTCCGGCTCGACGACCGGGTTGCGGTACCGGAACTCCGAGGCCGACTCCGCCGTGGCCGGCATCCGGGCCAGGTCCTCGATCAGCTGGGCGCCCAGGTCACCGGCGTAGCAGGCCGAGCCGCAGCCGAGGATCTTCACCCGGCGGAACTCGCGGGCCTCGCGGACGGACAGGTTGAGCCCGCCGAGGTGGGCGGTGTTGAAGCGCTCGTCGATGCGGCCGCGCAGGGTGCGCTCGATGGACCGCGGCTGCTCGCCGATCTCCTTGATCAGGAAATGCGCGTGGTCGCCGATCTCGGCCCCGACGACGTCCCAGTCCACTTCGGACACCTGCTTGGCGGTGCTGCGGGCGTCGAGGGTGAAGGTGCGGTAGCCGCCCGGGGTGATGGTGGCGAGCTCGCCGTCGTCGAGGTACACGACCTGGCGGGTGTACCCGACCAGCGCCGCGACGTCGCTCGCGACGTACATCTCCTTCTCCCCGACGCCGAGCAGCACCGGCGAGCCGTTGCGCGCCACGACGATCCGGTCCGGGTGCTCGGTGTCGACGACGGCGATCCCGTACGCCCCGACGACCTGGCGCAGCGCGTAGCGCACGGCTTGCTCCAGGTCCTCGGCGCCGCCCGTCGCGAACGCCGCGGCCACCAGGTGCGCGACGGTCTCGGTGTCGGTCTGTGAGGTGAACTCCACGCCGTCGGCCTGCAGCTTGGCCCGCAGCTCCTCGGCGTTCTCGATGATCCCGTTGTGCACCACGGCGATCCGGCCCGCGGTGTCGACGTGCGGATGGGCGTTCGCCACCGTGGGCTCACCGTGGGTGGCCCACCGTGTGTGCCCGATGCCGACGCCGCCCCGGAACCGGGCGGGCAGCTCGGCGGCCAGGTCCGCGACCCGCCCCGAGACCTTGTGCACCTTGAGCTTGCCGCGCTGGATCACCGCGACGCCCGCGGAGTCGTACCCGCGGTACTCGAGCCGGTTGAGCCCCTCGATCAGGACGGGCGCCGCATCCGCGCCGCCCACGTACCCCACGATCCCGCACACCTGATGTGTCCTCCTCGAAACTCAGCCTCGAAAATCAGCCGTAGACCAGCCGTCGCAGCTGGCGCTCGGACAGCACCGGCGGCGCGACCCGGCGCACCTCCAGCTCGGCGCGGATCCGTTCGAAGATCCGGTCGTTGTGCAGCCCGCGCCCGCGCAGCTCCGTGTGCCGTCGCCGCACGAACGCGTCGGTGGTCTCGGCGAAGTACGCCAGCACCTCGTCGACGACCCGTGCCGCCTCCCCCGGCGCCAGCGCCGTGCTGCGCACCAGATGACTCACCAGGTCGCCGTGCACCACGCTGGGTGGAGAAGACTGCGGTCCGGGCACAGCGTGACTGTGCCCGAACGACCGGCGAAACACCAAGTTCCTGCCCGATATCGGGCAGGAACCGCGATCGAACGGCCGGATTCCCACCTGCGAGGTCGCCCGCCGCCCGGGCCGCGTTACGCGGTTCGCACGACCGGGTGATCCTCGACCTCGGCGTCCGCGGCCGGTTCGAGCTCGCCCGCCCGCCAGAGCGCGGCGTAGCGGCCGCCCGCGGCGAGCAGCTCCGCGTGCGGACCCTCCTCCACGATCCGGCCGGCGTGCAGGACCACGATCCGGTCCGACGCGGCCGCGGTGGCCAGGCGGTGGGCCACCACGAAAGCCGTCCGACGCGCGGTGAGCCGGTCCCCCGCGGCCAGCACGGCCGCCTCGGTGGCCGGGTCGAGGGCCGCGGTGGCCTCGTCGAAGATCAGGACGTCCGGGTCGACCAGCTCGGCCCGGGCCAGCGCGACCAGCTGCCGCTGCCCGGCCGAGAGCCCCTGCCCACGCTCCCCGACGGGGTGCCGGAACCCGCCGGGCAGGCTGCGGACCAGCTCGAACGCCCCGACGGCGCGTGCCGCCGCCTCGATCTCCGCCCGCGTGGCCCCCGGGCGGCCGTAGGCGATGTTCGCCGCCACGTCCCCGGTGAACAGGTGCGGCTCCTGCGGCACGAAGCCCAGCCGCTTCCGGTACCCCTCGAGCGGGTAGCGCCGGACGTCCACGCCGTCGACCAGCAGGGCGCCCTCGCCGACGTCGTAGAACCGGGACAGGAGCTTGACCAGCGTGGACTTGCCCGCGCCGGTGGCCCCGACCAGCGCGACCGTCTCGCCGGGGCGCACGGCGAGGTTCACGTCCGCGAGCGCGGGCCGCTCGACGCCCGGGTACCGGAAGGTCACCTCCCGCAGCTCGACCTCGCCGCGCAGCCGGGCGGGCACCTCCGCAGCGTCCTCGCTCGGCACCGCGGGGATGGACGTCTTCGTGCGCAGCAGGTCCGCGATCCGCGACAGCCCGATCCGGGCCTGCTGGTAGCCGTCGAACACCTGCGACAGCTGCTGCACCGGTGCGAAGAACAGGCCCAGGTACAGCAGGAACGCGGTGAGCACGCCCGGTGTGAGGTCGCCGGACGCGACCCGCGCGGCACCCACGCCGAGCACCGCGGCCTGCGCGATGTCGGACAGGAACGCGACGCCGGGGAAGTACGTGGCGATGTAGCGCTGCGCCCGGATCCGGGTCTGCCGGTAGGCCTCGCTCCGGGCGGTGAACACCTCCGCGCTGCGCTCCTCGCGCACGAACGCCTGCGCCACGCGCACGCCGGTGACGTTCTCCTGCATGTCCGCGTTGACGATGCTGACCCGTTCGCGCGCCTCCGCGTACGCCCGCGAGGAGAGCCGCCGGAAGACCACCGTGGCCGCCACCAGGACCGGCAGCACGGCGAGTGCGACCAGCGCCAGCTCGGTGTCCGTGACCAGCAGTGCCACCGCCACGCCGACCAGGGTCAGCAGGCTGACCACCGCCTGGGCGAGGCCGGTCTGCAGGAACGTGGACAGCGCGTCGACGTCCGTGGTCATCCGGGTCATGATCCGACCGGACAGCTCGCGCTCGTAGAAGTCCAGGCCCAGCCGCTGCAGGTGCGCGTAGCTGCGGATGCGCAGCAGGTAGAGCAGGCTCTCCCCGGCCCGGGCGGTGACGACCGTCTGGAACCCGACGACCACGGCGTCGGCCAGCACGATCCCGATGCCGACCAGGGTGGCGACCAGCAGGACCCGGGTGGATCCCGCGGTGATCCCGCCGTCGACGGCGAACCCCGCGACCGAGGGGAAGGCGAGGGTCGCCAGCGCGTCGAGCGCCACGAGGAGCATGCCCAGGGCGAGGGTCCAGCGCACGGGCCGGAGCAGC
>NZ_JACBXB010001157.1 GCF_013870575.1 Pseudonocardia pini | reverse complement strand
CGGTCCGAGCGGCGCAACACGCGCGCCGCGGCCTCCTCGACGGCGGTGGCGCCGACGCGCGCGTCGACGACCAGGAGGATGGCGTCCGCCGTGCGCATGGCCAGCTCGGCCTGCGCGGTGACCTCCTTCTGCAGGCCGGTGGCGTCGGGGTCCCAGCCGCCGGTGTCGACGACGGTGAACCGCCTGCCGTTCCACAGCGCGTCGTACGAGACGCGGTCCCGGGTCACGCCCGGGATGTCCTGCACGACCGCCTCGCGGCGCCCGAGGAACCGGTTGACCAGCGTGGACTTGCCCACGTTGGGTCGACCGACCACGGCCAGTACCGGGGTGGGTCCCTGCTCGGCGAGCACCTCGCCGTCGGGGCCGAGCTCCTCGTCGCCGACGAACTCGTCGGGGTCGAGGCCCAGCTCGGCCATGGCGGCGCGATCGCCGCCGGTGATGTCCCTACTCACGTCCTGCTCCGTACGTCATCCAGCTCCGTGACCAGTGCGGCGAGCGCGCCGCGGATGGTCTCGGTGGCCGCGGCGAGTTCTGCCCGGCCCTTCCCGGTGGGCGCGGGCAGCGGCTCCCCCACCAGTACGTCCACGCGCGGTCTCAACCGGGGGCCGCTGCCCTCCGGTCGACGGGTCCCCCGGCACACCACCGGCAGCACACACGCTCCCGAGGTGCGCGACAACCACGCCGCACCCTGTTGCGCGGCGCGGACGTCGCCGGTGCCGCGGGTCCCCTCGGGGAACACCCCGACCAGACCGCCGCCGCGCAGCACACCCAACGCCGCGGTCAGCGGCGCGCGGTCCGGCTCGCCGCGGCGCACCGCGAGCTGGCCGATCCCGCGCAGCCCCTTGCCCAGGACGCCGGTGAACATCTCCTGCTTCACCAGGAACACCGAACGGCGCCCGAGTAGTCCGAACAACAGCGGCCCGTCCACCATCGCACTGTGGTTGGCGACGAGCACGACCGCACCCTCGGGCGGGATCCGCTCCGGATGGTGCACCTGCACCCGGTACGCGGGGGTGAAGACCCAGGTGCCGATCCAGCGCGCGAGGTCGTGCAGCGCCGGGTTCGCCCCCGCCGGGAGGTCCATGATGGTCATCCGACCAGCCCACGCTCCTGGACCAGCCGCAGCAGCTCGGCCAGCACCGCGTCGACCGAGAGCGTGTCCGTGTCGACGACCAGGGCGTCCGGCGCGGCGTGCAGCGGGGAGGTCTTGCGGGTGGAGTCCAGCC
>NZ_JACBXB010001156.1 GCF_013870575.1 Pseudonocardia pini | reverse complement strand
TTCGCGTGGACCGCGGCGGCGAGACCGTGCTCGACGCCCCCGTGGTCCCGGTCGGGACCGATCCCGCGGGGCGCATGGCCGTCCCGACGGACGTCCGGACGGTCGGCTGGTACCGGTTCGGGCCGGCGCCGGGGGCGGCCGGGTCCGCCGTGCTCGCCGGGCACGTCGACGACCGCGACCAGGGCCGGGGCGCCTTCCACGCCCTCGACCGGCTGCGGCCGGGCGACGTCGTGCGGCTCGACACCGCGGCCGGTGGCCGGACGTTCACGGTCTCGTCGGTGGCCGAGACCGGCAAGGAGGCTCTGGCGCTCGAGCCCCTGTTCCGGCGGGACGGTCCGTCGGTCCTGCACCTGGTGACCTGCGGTGGCGCGTTCGACCGGTCGGTGGGGGCGTACACCGACAACGTCGTCGTGACGGCCCTTTCGGGGTGACCGGCTGCTCGAGATGTCCGGATCGTCCGTCGCCGTCAGACTGGGGCGATGGACGGAGCGGGCGGGTGAGGAGCGGGCGTTCGTCCCCGGACACCGGTCCCGACCCGACCGGCGTGGAGGACCGACGGCTCGCCGCGCGCCTGCGCGGCGGTGACCCCGAGGCCCTCCGGGAGGGCTACGACCGGCACTCGCGGGTGGTCTACACGATCGCCCTGCGGATGCTCGGTGCCCATCACGACGCCGAGGACGTCACCCAGCAGGTCTTCGTGCGGGCCTGGCGCAGCCGGGCGAGCCTCGACCCGGAACGGGGTGGCCTCGGCGGATGGCTGGTCGGGATCACCCGCACCCAGGTCGCCGACGTGCTCGCCGCGCGGTCCCGGGAGCGGGCGATGATCGACGGGGTGGTCCGGGCCGGACCACCGCCCCCACCCACCCCGCGGCCCGACGACGTGGTGGACAGTGTCGTGGTCGCCGACGAGCTGACCCGGCTGCCGGACCAGCAACGTAGGGTGATCACGCTCGCGTTCTTCGACGACCTGACGCACGGTCAGATCGCGAGCCTGACCGGGCTGCCGGTGGGCACCGTGAAGAGCCACCTGCGCCGCGGGATGGGCCGCATGAGACGGCGATGGGAGGCGAGCGATGGGTCACCCGCCTCCTGACGAGCTCGTCGTCGCGGCCCTCACCCCGTCCGAGGCCGCGGCCGAGGTCTCCGCGCACCTGCGCACCTGCCCGACCTGCGCGGCGGAGGTGGACTCGCTGGTCCGGACCAAGGACCTCGCTCGGGGACACGGC
>NZ_JACBXB010001155.1 GCF_013870575.1 Pseudonocardia pini | reverse complement strand
CGGCCGAGCGCGCGGCCCCGCCGCCCGGACCCGCCCGGGACCTCTACGGCAGCCTCCTGCAGGAGGCCGCGGCGGAGGCCGGCTACCGGGCCGACCCCACCGAGGGGTCGTTCCTCGGCGGGGTCGTCGCGGCGCTGCAGCGGCCGTTGACCTGGCTCGCCGCCCGCAGCGGGCTCGACGACGTCGTGATCGCCGCCGTGTTCCGGGACGTCGCCCTGTACCTGGGCGACGACACGGTGCGGAAGTCCGTGCTCGACGTCGTCCGGGCCGGCCTGCCCGCCGACGGCGAGATCGTGCTGGTGGCCCACAGCCTCGGCACGGTCGTGGCGATGGACCTGCTCGACGAGCTCCCGGGGACCTCCGTGCCCCTGCTCGTGACGGCGGGCAGCCCGCTGGGCATGGACGCGGTGCAGGACAAGCTGCTGACCGGTGCGCCGAGCCGGCCCACCGGCGTCGGGACCTGGGTGAACGCCTGGGCCGCCGCTGACGCCGTCGCGATCGGCTGTCCGCTGGCCGACGACTGGCGGGACGTGCGCGACGTGCTCACGGACAATCCGAAGGACCGCCCGCACGACATCCGCGAGTACCTGTCCGACCCGCGGGTCGCGGGGGAGATCGGCCGCCTCCTGCGGTGATCGCGCAGGTACGTAGAGGTACGTAACTCCCGGCCCAGGTGGTATCCCCTCCACCTGGGCCGGACTCGTGGGAGGGTGGACCGAACCCGCATCGCAGGACCTGCCAGCCCGCGCACCACGGTCGAGCAGCTCGCCCCGTTCGTCGGCGAGCTCGCCGTGGAGGGGGTCGTCCGGGTGTCCGGGCCGCCCGGGTCCGGGGTGTCGAGCGTCCTGCGGGAGGCCGCCGCCCGGTGCGGGCGGCCGGTGGTCACCCTCGCCGGGCGCGAGGCGGAGCGGGACCTCGACGGCGCGGTGCTCGACGATCTCGCCGCGGCCCTCGGCCCGCAGGCGCCGACCGACCCACGGGGCCTGCTCACCCTGCTCGACCCCGCCCTCCTGGTCGTGGTCGACGACCTGCAGTGGGTCGACGAGCGCTCCCGCACCGCGTTGGGCTTCGTGGCCCGCCGGGCGCCACGGTCCGTGCTGCTGGGGGAGCGGTTCGCCCCCGGCAGGCGTCCCGACCCGGCGTTCGCCGACCTGCCCACCCGGGAGCTCACCGGGGTGCCCGTCGGTACCCTCGCGGGCATCGCCGCCGACACCGCCACGTTCGGCCAG
>NZ_JACBXB010001154.1 GCF_013870575.1 Pseudonocardia pini | reverse complement strand
CCTGTGCGACGTCCCGCACGCTGACCCCGACGGTCTCCGCGGGGCCCCGGTCGAGCAGGCACTCGACGATCCGCGACCCGAGCCTTCCGGTGGCACCGGTGACGACGATCATGACGACCTCCCGCGTTTCCGTTGATAACAACATGACGCTATCACGGATATTATCGGTGATATGGCCCTGCTGTTATCGTTGATCCGTGCGGACGGACATCATCGACGCCGCGGCCCGACTGCTGCAGGAGCAGGGGGTCCGCGCCGTCACCACGCGCGCCGTGGCCGAGGCGGCCGGGGTGCAGGCCCCCACCATCTACCGCCTGTTCGGCGACAAGGACGGGCTGATCGACGCCGTCGCCGAGCACGTCATGGCGACCTACGTGGCCACCAAGACGACCGAGGCCGCGGACGACCCGGTCGCCGAGCTCCGCGCGGGCTGGCGGGTCCACATCGAGTTCGGGGTCGCCAACCCGGACCTCTTCCGGCTGCTGCACACCTCGCCCCGGCCCTCGCCTGCCACGGCGGCGGGCATCGACGTGCTCCGGCGGCGCATCCGGCGGCTCGCGGCCGCCGGGCTCCTGCGCGTCGACGAGCAGCGGGCGCTCGACATGATCCACGCCGCCGGGACGGGGACCGTCTTCGCGCTCCTCGCGACGCCGCCCGGGGAGCGTGATCCCGGCCTGGCCGACGCGCTGTTCGACGCCGTCTGCACCGGCCTGCTGACCACGACGGCACCGGCGCGGGACGACGGGGTGGCGACCGCCGCCGTCACGTTCCTGACCGTGCTGGCCGACCTACCCGCGCTGACCGACGCCGAGCGTGCGCTCATGGCCGAATGGCTGACCCGCTCCCTCGCCCGCCTCCGGAACCCGTGACGGGGGCATGATCGGGTGATCGCGGGAGGTTCGCGCTGCGGATCCTCGGGAAGGGCACCGCCGCGCCGAACCGGCCGCTGACGCTCGGGAACTAGTTGCGGCGCGCCCCGTCGAGCTCGGCGAGGTAGCCCTGGACCGTGCTCGACGAGCCCGCGGACAGCGAGCCGCCCAGGATCTTCTCGGCCAGCTCGGTGGAGAGGGTGCCGACGTCCCCACGCAGGCTCTGCTCGGCCGTGGCGCGCTGGGCGGAGATCTCCTCGCCCGCGCGGGCCCGGATGCCCGCGGCGTCCGTCTCGGCGGCGGCCCGCAGCTCGGCAGCTGACTCGGCCGGGTCACGCTCCTCCACTGACAGTGCACCGAC
>NZ_JACBXB010001153.1 GCF_013870575.1 Pseudonocardia pini | reverse complement strand
CGCCGTCGTTCTCCGACATCCCGGAGAACACCCTGATCCAGCTCGGCCACGGCGTCTGCACCGCGCTGGCGGACGGCGTGACCCGCGGCCAGCTGGTGTCCGACGCCGTGTCCGCGGGCTTCGGCACCCGGGACGCCCGCCTGCTGGTCGACGCCGCGAACGCCGCCTACTGCCCGGACGCGTAGCGGACGGCGCAGGCCGCGTCGAAGCCCTGGTCCACGATGCCGAGCGCGTGGTTCGCCCGGGCCCGCAGGTTCTCCATCGCGATCGACTGCGTCAGCTCCAGCACGCCTGCCCGGTCGAAGGCCCGTTCCAGCTCGGCGAACAGCTCGTCCGTGACGGTGGTGGGCGTGGCGGTCATCGCGTCGGCGTAGCGGATCGCGAGCCGCTCCTGCGGCGTGAAGAGCGGATCGGTCCCGAAGTCCGCGATGCGCCGCAGCCGGTCGACGTCCAGTCCCTCGAGCCGCTGCAGCATGGTGCCGAAGTCCACGCACCACGAGCACCCGACGACCGTCGCCACCCGGTAGACGGCGATCTCCCGCACCGGCGCGGGCAGCGCGGTGGACGCCTTCTCGTACGCGAGCTCGCTGAGCAGCCCGGCCCAGAACAGCCCGCGATGGTGTCGGGCGATCGCGAACGGCTCCGGCACCAGGCCGAACCGCCTGCGGGCCAGCCGGTAGACGAGCCTGCCGAGCACACCGGCCTCGGCCTCCGGGACGGCGGGAACACGGGACATGGTCTCCTCCTCGGGATCGGACAGGAGGAGGACGACGCCGCCGCGCGGACCGTGAGGTGGAGTGACTCAGATCACGCGGTGGCGGGCCACCGAGTCCCGGGCCTGCTGCGCGAGGTCCTGCAGACGGACCACCGTGCGCTGCTGCTCCGGGGTCAACGCGGCGAGCTCCTTGTCCGCCAGCAGGAGCTCGACGGCGTCGAGCACGCGGGAGAGCTGCAGGCCGTAGCTGCCGACGTCCCCCAGCACCTTCTGCTCCAGCTCCGCGTCCCTGGCGTTCCAGTTCACCGTGATGAAGTCACTGAACCAGCTGGTCGTGGGCCGGTAGTCCCACTTCTTGAGGAGGTTCGCGAAGGGCCCCACGACAGGGCCGAGCAGGGAGAGCGGCAGACCGAGCATCACGAGCTCCGATCGTCGAGGAGCCCCCGACGCTACCGGGAGAGCCGCCGGTGCCAGGCCACCGCGCCGGCGTCGGTCAGCACGGCGATCTGGTCGACCAC
>NZ_JACBXB010001152.1 GCF_013870575.1 Pseudonocardia pini | reverse complement strand
CATGACGGAGTCGTTGCTGCTCAAGGCGTTCGAGCGGATGGTCGTGCTGCTGTCGGACTGCCTGCACACCTCGGGGGACGAGCCCGCGACCGCGCTCCGCGGGATCGACCGCCTCCACGTGCTCAGCCCCCTGCCCGACGACGAGGCGGAGCGGGCGGGTCGCGCCCTCGCGGCCCGCGGCGGCGGGAGCTACCAGGAGGTGCGCAGGCTGACCGACGTCGCCCCCGCGCTGACCCGGATACTCTGCTGACCGTGGGGACCATCGTCAGCTTTCACGCCCATCCGGACGACGAGTCGATCGCGACGGCGGGCACGCTCGCCAAGGCGGCCAAGGCCGGGCACCGGGTGGTGCTGGTCTTCGCCACCCGCGGCGAGCTGGGCGAGCCCGTGCCCGGGGTGCTGGCCGAGGGCGAGCAGCTGTCGGTGCGGCGGTCCCAGGAGTGCCTCGACTCGGCGAAGGTGCTCGGCGCCGCGCGGGTGGAGTGGTTGGGCTACACCGACTCCGGGATGATGGGCGAGCCGTCGAACGACGCGGGGTACTGCTTCTGGCAGGCGTCGGTCGAGCACGCCGCCAAGCGGCTCGCGGTGATCCTCGACGAGGAGGAGCCGGACGTCCTCACCACCTACGACGACAACGGCGCCTACGGCCACCCCGACCACATCCAGGTCCACCGGGTGGGCAAGCGGGCGGCGGAGCTGTCCGCGGTGCCGGTCGTCGCGCAGCAGACGATCAACCGGGACTGGATGCTCCGCGGGATGCAGGGGCTCAAGGACTCCGGGGAGACGCCCGAGGGCTGGGACATGCCCGACAACGTCCCGCCGCCCACCTTCGGCAAGCCGGAGGCGGAGATCACGCACCGGGTCGAGGCCGTGGACTTCACCGACCAGAAGCGGGCGTCGATGCGCTGCCACGCCAGCCAGATGGGCCCCGACCACTTCATGCTCGCGATGCCGGACCCGATCTTCGCGCTCGGCTTCGGCACGGAGTTCTACGTGGTCAGCGACCCGCCGAGCCCCGCGGCGGCCCCCGAGCTGTTCACGGACCTCTTCCTCCCCCTGCGCTGACCCGCCACGATCGGCACCCTCGTGCGGGCGGTCCGCGCGAGAGTGCCGATCGAGGGATCAGCCGATGTGCTCCCAGCGCCAGAGGAGCCCGTCGTCGGGGTCCTCGAGCTCGGCGACGCGCGTGAAGCCGCAGCGCCGCAGGACGGCGGTGGAGGGGCCCTCCTCGGCCA
>NZ_JACBXB010001151.1 GCF_013870575.1 Pseudonocardia pini | reverse complement strand
GTGGGGGTCGCCGTGCTGGCCGCGGCGGTGCTCGCCGTGCTCGGGTACCTGGGTGTGCAGCTCGGGTCGTTGTTCGGCGAGCCCTCCGCGCCCGCGATCGTGGTGGACTCGAACCAGGCGAGCGCGGTCCCCGGCGGGCCCGCGTCGAACGTCCCGATCACCGGCGTCTCGCTCGAGGTCTACGACAAGACCGGGGACCGGGACAACTCGGCGGACGTCGACCGGGCGATCGACGGCGACCCGTCCACCAGCTGGACCACCTACACCTACCGACAGCAGCTGCCCGCGTTGAAGCCCGGCGTCGGGCTGATGGCCTCGTTCGCGAGCGTGGAGCAGCTCTCCCGGATCACCGTGGCCTCGCCGAGCGCCGACACGGTGGTGGAGATCCGCTCCGCCCCGAGTGCCGACCCCGATCTCGAGGACACCACCCTGCTCACCCAGCAGACGCTGGAGGCGGGCACCACCACGGTCTCGCTCGCGGACAGCCAGCCGGTGCAGCACCTGCTGGTGTGGATCACGAAGCTGGGCGGCGGCGGGGACGCGCACGTCAGCCAGATCGACGAGATCGTCTACTACCGCGCCGGGGTCTGATTCACAGTCGTGAACGGTTCCGCCGTTCCGCGTCCCGGGCGGTGCGCGCGCTCCTAGCGTCCGCGCCGTGCCCCTGCTCGACGCGCGCTCCGACCGGCAGCTGCTCGCCGCCCACCGCGCGGGTGAGCGGCGGGCGTTCGACGAGCTGGTCCGCCGCTACGGGGACCGGCTGTGGTCGGTGGCGCTGCGCACCCTGCGAGACCCGGAGGACGCCGCGGACGCCCTCCAGGAGGCCCTGCTGGCCGCGTACCGCCGGGCGGCGAGCTACCGCGGGGAGGCCGAGGTGAGCACCTGGCTGCACCGGATCGTGGTGAACAAGTGCATCGACCGGATCCGGCACGACCGCGCGCGTGCCCCGGCCGCCGCAGGCCGCAGGCACGTCCTGATCCCCGCGGCGCGCGATCCCGCGGACCAGGCGACCACGCGGCTGGCGGTGGTCGACGCGCTGTCTCACCTGCCCGTCGACCAGCGACTGGCCGTTGTTCTCGTCGATGTGGAGGGATATCCGGTGGCGGAGGCGGCACGCATCCTGGAGGTGCCGGTGGGCACGGTGAAGAGCCGGTGCGCCCGCGGTCGGGTGCGGCTCGCGGGCCTGCTGGGACACCTGCGGGAGGGCGGATGACGACGGGGGGCTGGCTGACCCGG
>NZ_JACBXB010001150.1 GCF_013870575.1 Pseudonocardia pini | reverse complement strand
GGTGAGCGTAGTAGTTGTTCTCGTACTCGACCGGTGGGATGTTGCCGATCATGGAGTGCAGCCGGTTGGTGTTGAACCAGTGCACCCACGAGGCGGTGGCCAGCTCGAGGTCCTCCACGTTGCGCAGCGGCCCGTCTCGGCGGACGCACTCGGACTTGTATAACCCGATCAGCGACTCGGCCATGGCGTTGTCATAGGAGTCCCCGACCGAGCCGATCGACGCGACCGCGCCGGCTTCGGCGAGCCGGTTGCCGTAGCGGATGGCCGTGTACTGAGACCCGGCATCCGAGTGGTGGATCAACCCGTCAAGGCGGCCGTCACGGGTCTGGCCTGCGCGTTCGCGGGTCCATAGCGCCATCTCCAGGGCGTCGAGCGGGAGCTCGGTGGGCATCCGGGACGCGCAGCGCCACCCGACGACCCGCCGCGAGTACACATCGGACACGAACGCGGTGAACACCGTCCCGGACCATGTCGGGACGTAGGTCATGTCCACCACCCAGAGCTGGTTCGGCCGTGCCGCGGTGAAGTCCCGATCCACCAGATCCGGTGCCCGGCCCGTCTGCTTGTCGGGGCGAGTGGTGATCACCGGCTGCCCGCGACGCACCCCGCGCAGCCCCAGCGAGCGCATCAGCCGCTCCACCGTGCAACGCGCCACCGGCCGCCCCGACCGGCCTGTGACGCCGTCGCGGCGCAGCTGGCGCCACATCTTGCGGGCCCCGTAGAGGCCGCGGCCCTTGTCCCGGTCGAAGAACGTGGCCTCGATCGTCTCCGCCAGCGCCGCGTCGGTCAGTGCCCGCCGCGACGGCGGGCGGTTCTTGTGGGCGTAGTAGCCCGACGGGGCGACCGCGATGCCCGCAGCGTGCAGGACAGCGCAGATCGGCTCGACCCCGAACCGGTCCTTGTGAGCGTCGATGTAGGCGACGATCAGCGGATACGGCGGTCGAGCTCCGCCGCCGCGAAAAACGCCGACGCCGTCTTGAGGATCTCGTTCGCCCGCCGAAGCTCGGCGTTCTCCTGGCGCAGCCGCTTGAGCTCCTCAGACTCCCCGGTGGTCACACCCGGCGCGACACCATCGTCGATGTCGGCCTGGCGGCACCAGCCGCGCAGAGTGTCGGGCAGGATCCCCAACTGCGGGCCGATCCGCTTGCACGCCGCGTTGACCGACAGACCCGGCTCCTCCGCGCGCGCCTGGCGGACCATCCGCTTCGCGCGCTCACGCATCTCGTCGCTGAACTTCCTCG
>NZ_JACBXB010001149.1 GCF_013870575.1 Pseudonocardia pini | reverse complement strand
GGCACCCACGGCTCCAGCACCGCCCTGCAGATCACCGTGGCCGCCACCTACGGCCAAGACCTGCACGCGCTCGCCGACCGCATCCGCGAGGTCGTCGGGGCGCACGTCCGGGAGCTGGCCGGGCTGGAGCCCGTGGAGATCACGGTGGTCGTGGACGAGATCCTGCCGCCGCCCGCGGCCTGACGGACGCTACTTGTCCTTGCGCGTGGGGATCACGGTCCGCTGGGAGGCCGCGGACGCCGCCGACTTCTTCTCCGCCCGCTTCTGCTTGATGCTCTTGCCGGACTTCTTGCTCGCGGACTGGCGCGGGGACTTGTCGGTCATGGCGATCTCCTCGGCGGCGTGGTGTGCACCGCACTCGGGTGCCGCGCCGGAGGGGCGCGGGCCGTAGAACCCAGGGGCCCTGGCCTCGACTGTCCTCCTGCCGCCCCGGCGGTGCAAGCGACGGCACGCCGGCCGCGTGGCCCGCCAGCGACCCAGGTCCCTTGTCTCCCTTGTCCGGGCCGGCACTCTGGAGGGGACGAGGAAGAGGAGGGCGCGAGTCGTGCGCACCGTGCTGAACGTGATCTGGCTGGTGCTCTGCGGGATCTGGCTCGCCCTGGGCTATCTCCTCGCGGGGGTCGTCTGCTGCATCCTGATCGTGACCATCCCCTTCGGGCTGGCGGCCTTCCGGATGGCCGACTTCGCGCTCTGGCCCTTCGGGCGGGACCTGGTCAAGCGGCCGGACGCAGGCGCGCCGTCCGCGATCGGCAACGTCATCTGGATCGTCTTCGCGGGCTGGTGGCTCGCGCTGGCGCACCTGACCACCGCGATCGCGCTGGCGATCACGATCATCGGCATCCCGCTGGCCGTCGCGAACCTGAAGCTGATCCCCGTGTCGCTCGTCCCGCTCGGGCGGGTGATCGTGGACCGCGCCTGACGTGGCAGGCTCACCGGGTGCGCTCGACGACCCACGGCGAGATCCACACCGCCCGCGGCGACGCTCTCGGCGCCCCCGACCTCGAGGCGGTCCTGGCCCTGCGGACCGCGGTGTTCGTCGTCGAGCAGGAGTGCCCCTACCAGGAGGTCGACGGGCGGGACACCGATCCCGGGACGTGGCACGCCTGGATCGGGGAGCGCCCCGCGCTGCTCGCCTACCTCCGGGTCCTCACCGAGCCCGACGGCGGGCGGCGGATCGGGCGGGTCTGCACCGCCGCGGCCGGGCGGTGAGCCCGTTCATCGGCAGCGTGGCGGCGTGCACGT
>NZ_JACBXB010001148.1 GCF_013870575.1 Pseudonocardia pini | reverse complement strand
GCTGCCGTCGACCGCCGCACTCGCACTCACGGACGGGGTGTCGGCGCTGGAGGCCGTGCGGCTGGAGGTCGGGCGCCCGGTCCGGCCGATGCTCGCCTCCCCCGGCTCCTCGCTCGACGCGGCGCTGGAGTCACTGGGCGCGGAGGTGACCGTCGAGTACAAGCTGGACGGTGCGCGCATCCAGGTGCACCGGAGCGGTTCCGCGGCCCGGGTCTGGACGCGCACCCTCCGGGAGATCACGGACGCGGTGCCGGAGCTGGTCGCCCGCGTGCTCGCGCTCCCCTGCACGGACGTGGTGCTCGACGGCGAGACCCTCGCCCTGGACGACGACGGCCGCCCCCGCAAGTTCCAGGACACCATGTCCCGCTTCGGGTCCGCGGGGTCCGAGGAGGTCCTGCTCTCGCCGTTCTTCTTCGACCTGCTGCACCTCGACGGCACGGACCTGCTCGACGCCCCGCTGTCCACGCGGCTCGACGCGTTGGCCGGGCTGCTGTCCGGGTCGCCCCAGCTCACGATGCCCGGTGTCCGCCGCCCCTCGGCCGAGGAGGCCGCCGAGGTGCTCGACGGCGCGTTGTCCGCCGGGCACGAGGGCGTGGTGGTGAAGGCGCTCGACGCCCCGTACGCGGCGGGGCGGCGCGGCAAGGCCTGGCAGAAGGTCAAGCCGGTCCACACGCTGGACCTGGTGGTGATCGGTGCGGAGTGGGGCTACGGCCGTCGCACGGGGTTCCTGTCCAACATCCACCTCGCCGCCCGGGACCCCGACGGCGGCCCGCCGATCATGGTCGGCAAGACGTTCAAGGGCATGACGGACGAGCTGCTCGCCTGGCAGACCACGGAGTTCCCCGGCCTCGCCGTCCACGACGACGGGCACGTGGTCGAGCTGCGGCCCGAGCTGGTCGTGGAGATCGCCCTCGACGGCGCGCAGCGCTCGGTCCGCTACCCCGGCGGCGTCGCGCTGCGGTTCGCGAGGGTCCTCCGCTACCGCCCCGACAAGACCCCCGCGGAAGCGGACGACCTCCAAGCGGTCCAGGCGCTCCTCTAGTCGGCACCAGCGCTGTTCGATCATGTTCCGACAGCGCTGGTGCCGATCTCGAGCCGAGGCCGTGCGTAGTTCTACGGCGCCCCTCGATCAGGGCCCGCCCTAGCGTTGCCGTCGTGGGGATCCGACAGGCGGTGGGTGCGGTGATCGGTGTGGTGCTGTCCGCTCTGGGCGTGGCGGGCTGCGGGCTGCTGCCCTCCTCCGCG
>NZ_JACBXB010000114.1 GCF_013870575.1 Pseudonocardia pini | reverse complement strand
GCCACCACGCCTGGATCGGCGCGCCCCGGACGGTGTCGTCGCTGGTCCTGGAGCCGGTGCACGGGCTGCTCCGCCAGTCCTATGCGCCCGCGGACATGCGCGGGGGCGGCACCGTGAACGCGGACGGGTTCGGTGCGGGCTGGTACCCGGTCCCCGGCGGTGACCCCGCCCGGTACCGGTCGCCGCAACCGATCTGGTCCGATGCCGGGTTCGCGTCGGTGGCCGCCGCGGCGGAGTGCGGGGCGATGCTCGCCGCCGTGCGGTCGGCGACCACCGGGATGCCGGTCACCGAGACCGCGGCGGCACCGTTCGCCGAGGGTCGGTGGCTGTTCAGCCACAACGGGGTGGTGCGGGGCTGGCCGGAGTCGGTCGCGGACATCGCGTCCCGGCTGCCGGTCGTCGACCTGCTGACCCTCGACGCCCCCACGGACGCCGCGCTGCTCTGGGCACTGGTCCGCGACCGGCTCCGGGTCGGCAAGGATCCGGGCGAGGTCCTCGCGGAGGTCGTCTGCACGGTCGGCGAGGCCGCGCCGGGCTCGCGGCTCAACCTGCTCCTCACCGACGGTTCCGCGATCTGGGCCACGGCCTGGGACCACGCCCTCTCGGTCCGCGTGCTCGCGGGGTCGGCCGAGGTCGCGTCGGAGCCCGTGGACTCCCGGTCGGGCTGGCAGCCGGTCCCGGAGGCGCACCTGGTCACCGCCTCCCCGGGAGACCTGACCCTCACCCCCCTCCCGACCTGATGTCCGACTCGCGCGTCGAAACCGGGGGACTCGCGGGCGAGACCCGCGAGTCCCCCACTTCCGACGCGCGAGTCGGACACCACGGCCCGCGAGTCGGACACCACGGCCCGCGAGTCCCCCACTTTCGACGCGCGAGTCGGACACCCGGCTCGCGAGTCCGACAGCACCACCCGCACCGCAGCACCACCACCCGCACGGCAGCACCACCCGCACCGCAGCACCACCCGCGCCGCCGCGGGCACCTGAGGCAAGGAGCACGTCCATGAACCGCCTGTCCGCGCTCGACGTCCACCTCACCCCCGCCGACGCCGACCGCGCGCTCCGCGAGGACGCCCGCGCCGGGCTCACCGCCACCCCGAAGGAGCTGCCGCCCAAGTACTTCTACGACGCCCGCGGCAGCGAGCTGTTCGAGGAGATCACCGCGCTGCCCGAGTACTACCCGACGCGCACCGAGCGGGCGTTGCTGGAGGAGTCCGCCGCGGCGATCGCGGCGGCGTCGGGCGCCGACACCGTCGTCGAGCTGGGGTCCGGGTCGTCGGCCAAGACCCGCCTGCTGCTCGACGCCTTCCGGGCTCATGGGACCCTGCGCCGCTACGTGCCGCAGGACGTCTCCGAGGCCGCACTCCGCGGTGCGCTCACCGCCCTCGGTGCGGAGTATCCGGATCTGGAGCTGCACGGCGTCGTCGGGGACTTCACGAAGGACCTCGGGTTCCTGCCCAAGCGCGGCAGGCGCATGGTCGCGTTCCTCGGCGGGACCATCGGCAACCTCCGCCCCCGCGAGCGCGCCGCGTTCCTCGCGCACGTCCGAGGGGCCCTCGAACCCGGCGAGCAGCTGCTGCTCGGCACCGGCCTGGTGATCGACGAGCCCACCCTCGTCGCCGCCTACGACGACGCACAGGGCATCACCGCCGAGTTCAACCGCAACGTCCTGCACGTGCTGAACCGCGAGCTGGGCGCGGACTTCGAGCCCGCGGCGTTCACGCACCGCGCGGTATGGGCGGCGGAGGACGAGTGGATCGAGATGCGGCTGCGGGCCGAGCGGGCGATGCGGGTCCGCATCGCCGAGCTGGACCTGGAGGTCGAGTTCGCGGAGGGCGAGGAGATGCGCACCGAGATCTCGGCCAAGTTCCAGCCGGAGGGCGTGCGGGCCATGCTCGCCGAGGCCGGGTTCGACCTGGTGCGCTGGTGGGCGGATCCCGAGCGCCGGTTCGCAGTGAGCCTCTCCACCGCCGTCTGAGCAGGCGGTTCCGCCCGCGGCCCCGCGGGCCTACGGTCCGGCCATGCCGATGAACGCCGTCCACCGCCGGCTGTGCCGCTCGGACTCGTGGGCCCAGCGGATGCACGAGCAGGTGCTGCCCTGGGCGCTCGACGGCGTCGACCTCACGGGGCGGGTCCTGGAGATCGGCCCCGGCTACGGAGTGACGACCCGCTGGCTGCTCGAGCGGTCGGGCCTGCTCACCGCCGCGGAGGTCGACCCGGACATGGCCGCCGACCTGGGCCGGGAGTTCGCCGGGCGGGTGGACGTCCGCACCGCGGACGGTGCCGACCTGCCGTTCGGGGCGGGCACGTTCGACGCGGTCGTCTGCTTCACGATGCTGCACCACGTCCCGTCCGTGGCGCAGCAGGACCGGCTGTTCGCCGAGGCCGCCCGCGTGCTCCGACCGGGAGGTGTGTTCGCGGGCTCGGACAGCAGGCTGAGCCTGCGGTTCCGGGTCCTGCACGTCCGCGACACCATGGTCGTCGTCGACCCTGCGGGGCTACCCGCCCGGCTCGGCGCAGCCGGCCTCTCCGCGGCCGAGACCACGCTCGGTGGAAGGGCCTTCCGGTTCCGCGCCACCCGCGTCTGACGCCCGGGCCTCACCCTGCGCGATCGTCCACTCCGGACAGCTGTCGTCGCCCTCGAGGGTTCGTCCTCACCGGACTCACCCGGGCGCCGCTGCCCGTCCGGTGCGCGGGCGCGCTGACCCTGCCGGCCCCACGATCGTCTACGTGGCCCACGACCAGGGCGAGGCTGGGCGACCGCGTCGCCATGATGCGGGCGGGGGAGATCGTGCAGAGCGGCAGCCCGATGGAGGTCGACGACCAGCCGGGGCGCCGGGGAGGGACGGTCGCCGGGCACCCGTTCCCCGCCCCGCGCGACGGGACGAGTTCCTCGCGGGGATCCGGGCCGAGGGCATCGAGGCCTGCACGACCGAGCGCGGCGACGCGCTGCCCGGCCGGATCACGCTCGTCGAGCCGCTCGGGACGCAGTTCCTCGTGACCGCGGCGGTGGGGAGCGGGACGTGAAGATCCTCACTCCCACGGAATCTCCCCGCCGCCGAAGGCGCCGACCTGTGGTCGCACGCCGCGCCGGAGCGCGTGCGCTGGTTCGACCCGGAGTCCGAGCGCGCCCTGGGGCGGTGAACTGGCGTTCCCCTCGTTTCGTGAACCGTCCCGAGTGGAATCGCGCGTGATCTCGAAACAGCACGGAATCCTGATCGGAATCGCGCGGCAACATTCATCGTTCACGTGGGACTGTGATCTCGACGCACCGTGAGCGGGCTTCTCTCGTTTCCCACCCGTGCGGGTGACCCGTACGGCGTAACGCACCGTCGTCGATCTCGATGAAGCCCGTAGCGGGCTATTGAGATCGACCTCACCCGTTGTTACTGTGGAGTTAAGTACGAGACGGACCGAAATGGCGTCGACAAACGCCGGAAGGATGCGCATCCCCCGTGAGCACGGACTCCGACACCGGCCATAGCTCCCCCTCCCTCCCCGCTTACGGCTCCACCCTCACCGACGTCCGGCTCGCCGAGAACGCCGCGGACGTGCTGCGCACCAACGACATGGGGGGTTGGACCAAGGCCGCTCCGCTGCTCTACCCGCACCAGTGGAGCTGGGACAGCGCGTTCGTCTCGATCGGGTGGGCACAGCTGGACGTCCGGCGCGCGATGACCGAGCAGCAGCGCCTGTTCGAGGCGCAGTGGGCGAACGGCATGGTGCCGCAGATCGTGTTCAACCCGCTCGCGGGCCCGGAGTCGTACTTCCCGGACCCGGCGCGCTGGGCCGTGGAGGTCTCCCCGGAGGCGCCCGTCGGCGTGGCCGAGACCAGCGGGATCTGCCAGCCGCCGGTGCACGCGATCGCCGTCGCGCGCATCTGGGAGGTGGCCCGGGGGACCGAGGCCGAGGCGGGTGTCCGCGCCGAGCTGCGCAGCCTGTTCCCCAAGCTGATGGCCTGGCACCGCTACCTCGCGGAGAACCGCGACCCGTCGGGCTCCGGCCTGGTCACCACGTACCACCCGTGGGAGGGCATCGACAACTCCCCGCGGTGGGACGCCGTGCTCGCCCGGCTCGAGGTCGGCGAGGTGCCGCCCTACGTGCGCCGGGACCTCTCGCACGTCGCCGACGCGGGTCAGCGCCCCGACGACACGGCCTACGACCGCTTCCTCTGGCTGCTCGAGCTGCTCAAGGCCTACCGCTACGACGACGCGGTGATCCACGAGCGCTACCCGTTCCTGGTCAAGGACGTCTTCTTCACGTCCGTGCTGCTCATGGCGAACCGGTCGCTGCTGACGCTGGCGGAGGCCGTCGGTGCCACCGAGGGCGAGCGGTCCACGATCGCCGGCTGGATCGCCCGGGCCCGGGCGGGCATCGCCGCGACCCTCGACCCCGAGAGCGGCATGGCCTACGACGTCGACATGGGCACGGGGGAGCCCATCGAGGTCGCCACGTTCGCGGGCATGTGCCCTCTGCTCGACGCAGGCGCCGCGGGTGCCGACCGCGCCACCGCGTTGTCTCTCTTCGACTCCGAGGCCTTCGCGGGCCACCCGGAGCTGCGCTGGGCCATGGTCCCGAGCACCAGTCCCATGGAGGGCTGCTTCGACCCGCGCAACTACTGGCGCGGCCCGGTCTGGCCGATCGTGAACTGGCTGTTCTGGCGGGGCCTGCGAGACGGCGGGGACGTCGAGCGTGCCGAGGCGCTGCGCCAGGCCTCCCTGGACTCCCTGCGCCACGTCGGCTTCGCCGAGTACTTCCACCCCACCACGGGCGAGGGCCTGGGCTCGGCGATGCAGTCCTGGACCGCCGCCGTGGCCCTGGACTGGCTGGCGTCCTAGCCGTCCCGAGGATCGAGGGTCGAGGCGCGGGGCGGTCGAGTCTCGACCGCCCCGCTTCCGTGTGGTGGACCATGCTGGGGGTTCGATGCTCGCGGCCCCGCAGCTCACCGCCGAGGGCTTGCGGCGCAGTGCTCACGGCTCGCCGCCCGTGGTTCAGGGCTCGCGGTCCGGCGCTCGGGTTCGCGGCTCGGCTGCGGCCCGTAGACGGGCGAGCAGGTGGGCGAACAGTCGGGCGAGCGGGGTCGAGGCCATGGCGGCAGCCCGTCGCCCGCCCCCGGGTTCGCGGGCCGGTTCCCTTGACTCCGTTCACGATCGCGAAGCGGGACGATCGTCGAACCGGGTCCGGTCCGGTCGCGTGCCGACGGGGACGGCCCGCCGGTTCGGGGCATGATCCACGATCGGGACGCGGGGCGGTCGGATCTCGACCGGCCCGCGCCCGAACGAAGGATCGTGCTCAGAGGTAGGGCCGGGTGATCATCTCCAGGAAGTGGCCCGCAGGGTCGCGGAAGTAGACGCCGCGGCCGCCGTGCTCGGTGTTGGTCTCGCCGGGGCGGCTCATTCGAGGGTCGGCCCAGTGCTCGATGCCGTTGTCCCGCAGGCGCTGATAGGCGCGGTCGAAGAGCTCGTCGTCGACCAGGAAGGCGTAGTGCTGGTTCTGGATCTCCGGGAAGACGTCGGTCGGGAGGTCGGCGAACTGGATGAGCACCCCGCCGTCGAGCAGCAGGTTGGTGAACGGGCCCCAGGACGGGGCCTCCGCCGCCTCGAACACCTCGCGGAAGAAGCGGGCGGACTCGGCGCGGTCGCGGGCGGCGACGATGGTGTGGTTGAACGTGACGGGCATGGTGTCCTCTCGGTCGGTGCGTACACCGGGGAGGAGCGCCCGTCGGCCGGGAGGGAGCGCCCACACACGACCGGGAGGAATGCGCCGCCGAGCCTGCGGGAGTGCTCGGCCCGACGTGACGTCGGTGCCGGCCTGTGAAGCCGCTCCTTCCCGGTAGGCCCATGGGGGCGCGTCGACGACTGTAGCGAAGACCGGCCCGAGGGTGAACAGAGATGTCCGACTCGCGCGTCGAGAGTGGGGGACTCGCGGGCGGTGGTGTCCGACTCGCGCGTCGGAAGTGGGGGACTCGCGGAAACGCGCGGGCCCCGCACCGTGTGGTGCGGGGCCCGTCGGGAGGAAGCGTCAGGAGGCGAGCATGCCCCTGAGCACGTACTGCAGGATGCCGCCGTTGCGGTAGTAGTCCGCCTCGCCGGGGGTGTCGATGCGGACGACCGCGTCGAACTCGACCTTCTCGCCGGACTCCTTCGTCGCGGTCACGTGGACCGTGCGGGGGGTGGAGCCGTCGTTCAGCGCGGTGATGCCCGCGATGTCGAAGGTCTCCGTGCCGTCGAGGCCCAGCGACGCGGCCGACTCACCCTGCGGGAACTGCAGCGGGATGACGCCCATGCCGATCAGGTTCGAGCGGTGGATGCGCTCGAAGGACTCCACGATCACGGCCTTCACGCCCAGGAGCGCGGTGCCCTTGGCCGCCCAGTCGCGCGACGAGCCCGAGCCGTACTCCTTGCCGCCCAGCACGACCAGCGGGGTGCCCGCCGACGCGTAGTTCTGCGCGGCGTCGTAGATGAACGCCTGGGGCGCACCGTCGACGGTGAAGTCCCGGGTGTAGCCGCCGGAGACGTCGTCGAGCAGCTGGTTCTTGAGCCGGATGTTGGCGAAGGTGCCGCGGATCATCACCTCGTGGTTCCCGCGCCGGGAGCCGAAGGAGTTGTAGTCCGCCTTCTCGACGCCGTTCTCGTCCAGGTACTGCGCGGCCGGGGTGCCCGGCTTGATCGCCCCGGCGGGGGAGATGTGGTCCGTGGTGACCGAGTCGCCCAGCAGCGCGAGGACGCGGGCGCCGGAGATGTCCTCGACCGGCGCGGGCTCCGACGCCATGCCCTCGAAGTACGGGGGCTTGCGCACGTAGGTGGACTTGTCGTCCCACTCGAAGGTCCGGCCCTCGGGGGTGGGCAGCGAGCGCCAGCGCTCGTCGCCGCGGAAGACGTCGGAGTAGCTCTTGGTGAACATCGCCTCGTCGATGGCCCCGTCCATCACCGCGTTGACGTCCTCGGTGGAGGGCCAGATGTCGCGCAGGAACACGTCGTTCCCGTCCGTGTCCTGGCCGAGCGGCTGGGTCTCGAAGTCGAAGTCCATGGTCCCGGCCAGCGCGTACGCGACGACCAGCGGCGGCGAGGCCAGGTAGTTCATCTTGACGTCCGGGTTGATCCGGCCCTCGAAGTTCCGGTTGCCGGAGAGCACCGAGACGACGGTCAGGTCCGCCTCGTTCACCGCGGCGGAGATCTCCTCGGGCAGCGGGCCCGAGTTGCCGATGCAGGTGGTGCAGCCGTAGCCGACGAGGTTGTAGCCCAGCTTGTCCAGGTACGGCCAGAGGCCGGCCTTCTCGTAGTAGTCCGTGACCACCTGGGAGCCCGGGGCCATCGAGGTCTTGACCCACGGCTTGACCGTGAGCCCCTTCTCGACGGCGGACTTGGCCAGCAGCGCCGCACCCAGCATGACCGAGGGGTTCGACGTGTTGGTGCACGAGGTGATCGAGGCGATCACGACCGCGCCGTGGTCCAGCACGAACTCCCCGCGCGACCCCTTCACCGTGGTCGGCTTCGACGGCCGACCCTCGCAGCCCTCGGCGGCGGAGAACACGACCGGGGCGGCCTCGTGGCCGTCGGTGGAGGTCGCGGGGGCGTCGCTGGCGGGGAACGACTCGTCGGACGACTCGTCCACCCCGGAGAGCTGCTCGGCGACGGCGTCGTTCGTGTAGTCCTGCACCGACCGCCGGAAGGCGGACTTCGCACCCGACAGCTCGATGCGGTCCTGCGGGCGCTTCGGCCCGGCGATCGACGGGACGACCGTCGACAGGTCCAGCTCGATGGTCTCGGAGAAGGCGGGCTCGGCCGACGGGTCGTGCCAGAGACCCTGCTCCTTGGCGTACGCCTCGACGAGCGCGATCTGCTCGGCGGAGCGGCCGGTGAGCTTGAGGTAGCGGACGGTCTCCTCGTCGATCGGGAAGATCGCCGCGGTGGAGCCGAACTCCGGGCTCATGTTGCCGATGGTGGCGCGGTTGGCCAGCGGCACCGCGGACACGCCCGCGCCGTAGAACTCCACGAACTTCCCGACGACGCCCTGGCGGCGCAGCATCTCGGTGATCGTGAGCACGACGTCCGTGGCGGTCACGCCGGTGGGGATCTCGCCGGTGAGCTTGAAGCCCAGCACCTTCGGGATCAGCATCGACACGGGCTGGCCGAGCATGGCCGCCTCGGCCTCGATGCCGCCGACGCCCCAGCCCAGCACACCCAGGCCGTTGACCATCGTGGTGTGCGAGTCCGTGCCGACCAGGGTGTCCGGGTAGGCCTGGCCGTTGCGGGCCATGACGGTGCGGGCCAGGTGCTCGATGTTGACCTGGTGCACGATGCCGGTGCCCGGGGGGACGACCTTGAACTCGTCGAACGCGCCCTGGCCCCAGCGCAGGAACTGGTAGCGCTCCTTGTTGCGGCCGTACTCGAAGTCGATGTTCTTCTCGAACGCGTCGGCGGTGCCGAAGAAGTCGATCATCACCGAGTGGTCGATGACCAGCTCGGCGGGGGCGAGGGGGTTGACCTTGGCGGGGTCGCCGCCCATCTCGGTCACGGCCTCGCGCATGGTCGCCAGGTCCACCACACAGGGGACGCCGGTGAAGTCCTGCATGATCACGCGGGCGGGCGTGAACTGGATCTCGGTGTCCGGCTCGGCCGAGGGGTCCCAGCTCGCCAGCGCGCGGACGTGGTCCGCGGTGACGTTGGCGCCGTCCTCGGTGCGGAGCAGGTTCTCCAGCAGGACCTTGAGGCTGTACGGGAGCTTCTCGGCACCCTCGACGGCCGAGAGCCGGAAGATCTCGTAGGAGTTCTCACCGACCTCGAGGGTTCCCTTGGCTCCGAAGCTGTCGGTACTGGCCACTGTCCGGCTCTCCTCTTCATCGCTGCGTGGTGGGCTGCGTCGCTCGTGCGGGAGTCTCGCGCACCTGTGTCACCACGGCAGCGTGACCCCCGTCCCGCTCCAAACAGTACGCCTGTCCTATTTGGGAGTCGAGACGGGGGTGACGCAGGGAACCGAGAGGTCAGTTGCCCCCGGCGGCGATGAGCGCGTCGAGGTCACCGGGCTGCATCGCGCCGAGGATGTCGGCGTAGAGCTGCACGACGGTCTGGCCGGGCGAGACGTACCAGGACCCGTCGACCTCGGTGGTCAGGACCTTGACGTCGAGCATCGCGGTGACCAGGCGCGGCGCGAACTCCTCGAGGGCGGGGGAGTTCCCGACCTGCGAGAGGCCCGCGGAGGCGAGGTCGGCGGTGCAGAGCCGCTGGGAGCCCGCGCCGGGCTGGCCGGGCACGCCCATCAGGATGCAGTCGCCCTCGCGCTTGACCTCGATGCGCACGCCGTCCGGGGTCTCGACGGTCACGCTCGCCAGCGAGAGCCCGGTGTGCCCGCGGACGTCCGTGGGGGTCGTCTGCAGGTCGATCAGCTTCGCCCCGGAGGGCTGGGCACCCGCGGCGGCCTGGACCAGGGCCGGGCCCGCGTCGTGCAGGGCGGCGACCTCCTGGGGGTCGGTCAGCTCGATGACGCGCTGGACGTCGGAGTCGAGCGCCGCCGTGACCATCTCCTTGACGGCGTCCTGTGCCGAGGCCGCGCCGACGGCGGGCACCGACGTCGTCGGCCAGGGCTCGTTCGCCTCCTTCAGCGCGTAGTCGGCGGCGGTGTAGAAGCCGCTGACGTACCAGTCACCGTCGACCTGCACGGTGGCGATCCGGATCGGCTCGCCCTCCTCGCGGACGACCTGGGCGATGTCGATGGTCTCCGGGGTGCCCGCGGGCGGCTGGCCGTTCGGGAACACCTTCTGCTTGAAGGAGTCCGTGAAGGGCAGGCTCGCGGCGTCCCCGTTGGTGGTGATGGTGCCCGCGACGAGCTTGGTGATCGTGACGTTCGGGCGGACGGCCTCGGCGGCCGCCTCGTCGAACTGCAGGCCCGTGAAGGTGACGGTGTCGAGGCTCTGGTCCGCGGCGGCGTCGGGCTTGAGGATCTCCAGGCGCTGGAGCTCCTTGGTCATCACCTCGCCCATGTCCGTGAGCAGCGTGGTCTCGTTCGGCGCGATCCGGCTGGCGGCGCGCAGGTAGTCCTTGCCCTCGAGGTCCGCGGCCAGCGACGTGACGACCTCGGTCGGGGAGCTCGCACCGCCCGAGTTCCCCAGCAGGGCCCACGCCGTGGCGCCGCCACCGGCCAGCACGGCCACGATGGCCACGATCGCGGCGATCAGCGGCCAGCGGCGCCTCCGCTTCGGCGGCTCACCGCCACCCTCGCCGTACCCGCCGGTCGGCGGGTTCCACGGCGGCGGCCCGCCCTGCGGCGGGTACTGCTGGGTCGGGTACTGCTGCGGCGGGTACTGCTGGGTCGGCTGCTGCGGGGTCGGGTACTGGG
>NZ_JACBXB010001147.1 GCF_013870575.1 Pseudonocardia pini | reverse complement strand
GACCCGGACGTGCTCGCCCTCATGCGGGCGAGCACGTCCGGGTCGGCCACGTCCGTGGCCACGTCCGCCGCCCAGCGTTCGAGGTCCGTCCGCAGTGCGCCGGTGTCCGGCACCACGACGTCCCCGGAGAACCGGCTGCTCGCGACGTCCGCGAGCAGCTCGCCGACCGACCCCCACCGCCGGTACAGCGTGGTCGGGTGGACCCCGGCGCGGGTGGCGACGACCGGCAGCGTGAGCGCCTCGCCCTGCTCGGCCAGCAGCTCCCCGACGGCGCGGTGCACAGCTGCCCGGACGCGCGCGGACCGCCCGCCGGGCCGGGTTCCGGTGGTGGTGGGGCTGCTGCTCATGCCGCCAGTATGCACTAACGCAACGATCTTGGCTCTTTAGTGCTACGGTCGGGGCGGTTTAACGCACAGATCGTTGCAGTCTGCGAGGGCGCATGGATACCGAGGTCCGCTCCCGGTCGCTGTTCTTCGGAGCGGTCGCCGCCATCGTCATGCTCTTCCTGGGAGCGTCGAGCGCGCCCTCCCCGCTCTACGTCGTCTACCAGCAGCTCTGGCACTTCACGCCGACCGTGCTCACGGTCGTCTTCGCGATCTACGTCGTGGGCCTGCTCGGGTCCCTGCTCGTCGTCGGGGCCCTGTCGGACCACGTCGGACGGCGGCCGGTCCTGTTCGGCGCGATCCTGCTGGAGAGCGCGGCGCTGGTGCTGTTCCTGCTGGCGGGGGACGTGGTGGTGCTGTCGCTGGCCCGGCTGCTGCAGGGCGTCGCCACCGGTGCGGCCGTGACCACCCTCGGTGCCGCGCTGGTGGACTTCGAGTCGCCCACCGCGAGGGGCCGGGCGGGTGTGGTCAACTCCGTCGCGCCGACGTCGGGGCTCGCGCTGGGGGCGCTCGGCACCGGGGCGCTCGTCGAGTTCGGGCCCGCCCCCACCCGGTTGGTGTACGCGCTGCTGCTGACCGGGATGGGGATCGCGGCGGTGATCGTGGCGCTGATGCCCGAGACGTCGGCGCGCAAGCCGGGTGCGCTGGGCTCGCTGCGTCCGGTGGTGGGGGTCCCGGCGCGGCTGCGCGCCGAGGTCGTGCCCGTGGTGCCGGTGATGGTCGCCGGCTGGGCGCTCGGCGGGCTCTACCTCTCGCTCGGGCCGTCGGTGGCCGCGCAGCTGTTCGGGCTGGCGAACCACCTCGTCGGCGGGATGGTCGTCACGCTGCTGTCGGGGTGCGGCGGGGCTGTCCAGGAGCTGGGC
>NZ_JACBXB010001146.1 GCF_013870575.1 Pseudonocardia pini | reverse complement strand
GCACGGCGCGCGGGTCGCGGGAGCTGCAGGGGATGTGGCCCGCGGTGCTCGGGGCGGGGCCGTTCGCGGATCTGCTCGCCGCCGTGCCGCGCGCGGAGCCGCGGTCGCTGCGGTTCTTCGGGCTCCCCGAGTCCGAGATCGCGCAGACCCTGCGGGAGATCGAGCGGGCCCGGGACCTGTCCTCCGTCGAGGTCACGACGTGCCTGCGCCGCTCGGAGCTGGAGGTCGACCTGCACCCCCTGCCCGGGGCGGAGGACCTGGCCGCCGAGCTGGCCGACGAGATCGTGGACCGACACCGCCCGAACCTGCTGAGCGCGGTCGGCACCACCACCGACGAGCTGCTGGCCACGGCGTTGCTGGAGCACGGGCTGACCGTCGCGACGGGGGAGTCCTGCACCGGCGGGATGCTGGCCTCGCGGCTGATCGACCGAGCGGGCTCGTCGGCGTACGTCGCGGGCGGGGTGGTCGCGTACTCGAACGAGGCGAAGACCGCGCTGCTCGCGGTGCCCGCGGAGATGATCGCCGAGCACGGTGCGGTGTCCCCGGAGGTCGCCCGGGCGCTGGCCGACGGCGCGCGGGCCCGGTTCGGCGCCTCCATCGGGGTCGGCATCACGGGGGTGGCCGGGCCCGGCGGCGGGACGGAGGCCAAGCCCGTCGGGTACGTCTGCTTCTGCGTGACGACGGCCGACGGCCAGGTCCTCACCCGCGACCCGGTCCTGCCGGGGGCCCGCGGGGACATCCGGGAGCGGTCCACGGACCAGGCGATGCACCTGCTGCTGCGCGCGGCGGGCGGGCTGCCGCGGTCCTGATCGTTGGGGTCGTCCGCGCTCCGTCGTGTCAAGATCGCACGTTTCGTGCTCTGACGGCGGTAAGATCGCACGTTTCGTGCTGTGGGCGCGCTCCGCTGTTTCAAGATCGCACGTTTCGTGCTGTGGGTGCGCTCCGCTGTTTCAAGATCGCACGTTTCGTGCGATGGGCGCGCCCCGTCGTTTCAAGATCGCACGTTTCGTGCGATGGGCGCGCCCCGTCGTCTCAAGATCGCACGTTTCGTGCTCCCACAGCTGCATGATCGCGGTCTGCGTGCACTGAGCGCTGTCTGGACCGCGCTGTGCGCACACAAACCGTGATCATGGAACGCCGCCGGGTGGCTCCAGGGCCACACCCCTGCGACGATGCGGCGGGCCGAGCGGAGGGGGACCGATGGACGGCAGGGCGTTCGGCGAGGGACTCGCCGTGGGACCCGACC
>NZ_JACBXB010001145.1 GCF_013870575.1 Pseudonocardia pini | reverse complement strand
CGTGCGCTTCTCCGCGGAGCAGCGCGGCTTCGTCGACGCCGTCCGCTCCTTCTGCGCCAAGGAGTGTGGGACTCCCGAGCAGCGTGCCGCCCTGACCGAGGGCGGCACGCTGGCGGACAGCCCCGCCCTCCTGCGCCGCTTCGCCGCGCTCGGCTGGCTGGGGATCTCCCTGCCCGCCGAGCACGGCGGGCAGGGCGGCGCGTTCGTCGACGAGTGCCTGTTCCTGGAGGAGACGGCGCGCGGCCTGGCGCCCACCACCGCCTACGGCACCGGGCTCACGGCCGCGCAGACCTACCTGCACTGGGGCACGGCGGAGCAGAAGCGGACGATCGTCGAGTCCATCTGCGCCGGGAACTTCGAGTCGATCGCGCTCAGCGAGCCGGGAGCCGGGTCCGACCTGGCCTCGGCCCGCATGCCCGCGGTGCTCGACGGGGACCACTTCGTGCTCGACGGCCAGAAGACCTGGACCACGGCCGCACACCTGGCCCGGCACATCCTGGTCCTGGTCCGCACGGACTCGTCGGGCCGCAAGCACGACGGGCTGACCCTGCTGATGGTCCCGTCCGACGTACCCGGCCTGGACGTCCGGCCCATCGACACGATGTACGGGCACACGGTCAACGACCTGTACTTCACCGACGTCCGGGTGCCCGCCTCGGCCGTCGTCGGCACCGTCGGCGGGGCGTGGCGGCAGCTCAACCGCGGCCTCGGGGTGGAGCGGCTGATCATCGCCGCCTCCAGCCTCGGCGCGGCGGAGCGGTCCTTCGACGACCTGCTCGGCTACGTGACCCAGCGGGAGCAGTTCGGCCGCACCATCGGCAGCTTCCAGGCCGTCCGGCACCGGATCGCCGACCTCGCCACCGAGATCGCGCTCTGCCGGGCGTTCCTCTACGACGTCGCCGACCGGCTCGACGCCGGGGAGGAGAGCGACCTGGGCCGGGACAGCTCGACCGCCAAGATCCGCTGCACCGAGGCGGCCAAGGCCACCGCGCTGGAGGCGGTGCAGCTCATGGGCGGCTACGGCTACGCCCGCGAGTACGGGATGGAGGCGCAGGTCCGCAAGGCCCTCGCCCCGCCCATCTACGGCGGCACCAACGAGATCCAGCGCGAGATCATCAGCCGCAGCCTCGGGCTCTAGGGAAGGACCAGCATGACCATGTCGAAGAAGAGCCCGTTCGCCCCGGACCTGCTGGCCGGCAAGCGCATCCTCATCACCGGCGGCGGCACCGGCCTCGGCCGCGGTGTCGCC
>NZ_JACBXB010001144.1 GCF_013870575.1 Pseudonocardia pini | reverse complement strand
ACCGCCGCCGCACGACCCCCCGCCCGCCCCGCACCCCGGTCGACCCGCCCGGGCCCCCGCGCGGCGGCGTCGTCGCACGGCGGTTTCGGATCGGCCTGTGCGTGCTGTCCGGGCTGGTCCTGCTCCTGACCGGCGGCGCGTGGACCTTCTACCGGGACGTCACCGGCGGGATCACCACCACCAACGTGATCACCGGCGGGTCGTCCGGCGGCGAGCAGAACATCCTGCTCGTGGGCGTCGACAGCCGCACGGACGCCCAGGGCAACCCGCTGCCCGACGACGTCCTGCGGACCCTGCGCTCCGGCGCCGAGTCCGGCGTCCTCAACTCGGACACCCTGATCGTGCTGCACCTGCCCGCCGACGGCGGCGGCGCGACGGCCTTCTCCATCCCGCGCGACAGCTACGTCTCCATCCCCGGGTACCGCAAGGACAAGATCAACGCCGCGTACCCGGCGACCAAGGCGCTCAAGGCCCAGGAGCTGGTGCAGCAGGGCCTCGACCGGCGCGACGCCGACGAGCAGTCCTCCGCCACCGGCCGCAGCACCCTGATCGAGACCGTGCAGGACCTCACCGGGCTGCAGATCGACCACTACGCCGAGATCAACCTGCTCGGTTTCTACAACCTGACCCAGGCCATCGGCGGCGTCGACGTCTGCCTCAAGAATCCCGTCGACGACGAGTTCTCCGGCGCGAACTTCCCCGCGGGCCCCCAGACGATCTCCGGCGCGGACGCCCTGGCCTTCGTCCGCCAGCGCCACGGCCTGCCCGAGAGCGACCTCTCCCGGATCCGTCGCCAGCAGGTCTTCCTCGCCGCCGTCGCCGACAAGATCCTCTCCAGCGGCACGCTCACGAACCCGTCCACGCTCTCGGCGCTGATCGACTCCGCCGAGAAGTCACTGGTCATCGACTCGGGCTGGGACCTGCTCGGGTTCGCGCAGCAGGCCTCGGACATCGCCGCCGGCAACATCGACTTCCTCACCATCCCCACCCAGGGCGGCACGAACAACGAGCGCGGGGACGTCGTCGTCGTCGACCCGGCGCAGGTCTCGTCGTTCATCGCGGAGCGGACCGCACCGAAGGACGAGGAGGAGACGGCACCCGCCCCCGCGGCGCCGACGGTGGACCCGGCGGGCGTGACCGTGGACGTCGGGAACGGGTCGGGCGGCACCGGCCTCGCCGCACAGGTCGCGGACCAGCTGGGCGCGGCCGGGTTCCAGCGCGGGACCGTGTCGTCACCGACGGTGCAGAACACC
>NZ_JACBXB010001143.1 GCF_013870575.1 Pseudonocardia pini | reverse complement strand
GGCCCCCACCGGGACCGGCGCGCCCGCCTTCTCCAGCACGGCCGCGGTGTCCGGCCCGACCAGGGACAGCACCGCGACCTCCGAGGTGGCGTCCCGCGGCTCGGCCTTCGCCCAGAACACCATCTTCTGCAGGTAGGCCAGGAGCTCGGGGAGATCGCCCGGCTCGGTGTCCAGCCACACGGTGTCGCCGACGTGGCTGACGATCATGTGGTGCAGCACGCGGCCCTGCGCGTCGAGGATCAGGGCCTCGGTGCCTGTGCCCTCCGCCAGCTCGCTGACGTGCTGGCTCAGGAGCAGGTGCAGCCAGCTCAGCCGCTCCTCGCCTGGGACGGCGATCACGCCTCGGTGCGAGCGGTCCACGACCGCCGCGGAGCGGGCCATGGCGCGCTGCTCGGCGGGCGGGTCGCCGCGGTGGGCCGGGACCGCCTCGTCCGGGTCCGGGACCTCGAGCTGCTCGACCTGCTCGCTCACTGTGCCTCCTCCAGCTGGGCCTCGTCCGCGCGGACACAGTCCGCGCAGCGGCCCGACAACGCGACGTGCGTGACGTCCACCGCGAACCCTTGTCCCTCCCGCAGCCGGGCCGCGAACTCCTCCATCAGCTCGGTGGGCGCCTCACCGACGGCCCCGCACTCGTGGCACACGAGGTGGAGGTGCTCGTGTTCGCGCTCGGAGTAGGTGGGGGCGCCGTGCCCGAGATGGGTGTGTCGCACCAGCCGGAGCTCCTCGAGCAGGTCCAGCGTGCGGTACACGGTGGTGATGTTGACCGCAGGCGCGGCGCTCTGCACCCTCGTGCAGATCTGCTCGGGGGTGGCGTGGCCGAGCTCGCGCACCGCATCGAGCACCAGCTGCCGCTGAGGGGTCATCCGCAGGCCGCGGCGGTGCAGCGTCGACTTGAGCGAGGTGTCCACGTGCTCGATGGTAGGCCTGGCGGAGCGGTCGTCGGCGGCGTCACGGCCCCGAGGGGGCGAGTTGTCCACAGACTGCTGTGCCCAGGCGGGCTGGCCGGGCGAAATCGTGCTCCGTTAGGGTGAACGCTCCTCACGGGAGTACGGATCTCCCTACCCTCGGCGAGATGAACGGGTGGGGCGGCGACGGAAGGTGCAGGTCATGACGGCTGACGGGGGAGAGCGGTCGCTCGGTGCCCCGCGGTTCGACGTCGTGCTCCGCGGCTACGACCGCAGGCAGGTCGACGAGCACGTGGCGCGGTTGCAGCGCGTGCTCGCGCGGATGCGCGCCGATCTCGACGCCGCCCGC
>NZ_JACBXB010001142.1 GCF_013870575.1 Pseudonocardia pini | reverse complement strand
AGGCTGGCTGCGACCGTGTCATCGATGAGGACGGTGACACGGTCGCCCTGCCAGTAGAGGGAGGCGTCTTTGCCGGCGTGGCGACGCCCGACGCCGATAGAGGTGCCGCCGAACCCGATCACCCCGGTGCCGGACACGGTGCGGGTGGTGTGTCCGGCGATCCCGGGGGCCGGACCGACCGGGCCGACGCGTGGAGTGGCCTCGAACCGCTGTAGGGGTGTGGCACCGTCCAGGCTCTGGTGGCGGCGCCGGTTGTAGCCGTGCCGGTAGGCATCGAGCAGTGCCTGCAGCTCGGCCAGGTCGGCTGGTGCGGGGCGGGCGGCCAACCATTGTTTGAGAGTGCGGTGGACACGCTCGTTCTTCCCGCAGGTCTGCGGGTGCGCGATCGAGGACACGATGGTGGTGATCCCCAGCTCGGCCAGGTGTCGTTCCACCGCCACCATCGGCCAGCCGCGGCGTTTACCGGAGAACGCGGTCCCGTTGTCCGAGAGCACGCAGGCGGGGTGGCCGTAGCGGTCGAACCCGGCCTGCAGGGCCGCCCAGACCGCTTCGGTGCTCTCACCGGGTGCGGCATGGCAGGCGATGTCCAGGCGGGAGTGGTCGTCGCTGACCTGCACGATCACCGCGACCGTGCCGTCGGACAGCCCGGTCTCGGTGCCGTCGATCTGCCAGAGCATGTTCGGTGCCGGGCGTTCGAAGCGCCGCCACGCCCGCCGGGGCCGTTTCGCGGGCTGTGCGGTGACCTGCCCGCGTGCGGCCAGGATCCGGTGGATCGTGGCCCGAGACGGCACCTGGGCCGGGTCCAGACACCCTTGCCGCCCGGCGCGGGCCTCGTCGAGCAGGCGCCATCGGACCGAGAGGGCACCGTTGTCCCAGCCGTCGTCTTCGAGTTCCTTCCGTGCCCGCACGCACGCCTCGCCCACGTGTTCGATGGTCGCGGTCGGCGAGGTCCGCGGTGCCCGTGAGCGGGGTGTCAGCCCGGCTGAGCCTTCAGCCTGGAATCGGGCCAGCTTGCGATAGAACGTCTTGCGTGACACACCGCGCTCACGACACACCCGGGCCACGTTGATCTTCTCCCCGGCTGCGACCCGAGCGACCGCAGCGATGAGATCGGGATCCATCTCGAACCCTGTTCTGCCCACCCGGCCAGGCTGACCCGGCCTGCACCGGGCCAGCCCACCCACCAGGGCGACTCAGTGTCCCCGATGTGTTGAGACAGCATGTGTGTCACATGTCCTGAGCACAGACAGGTCGC
>NZ_JACBXB010001141.1 GCF_013870575.1 Pseudonocardia pini | reverse complement strand
GCCCGCCGGGATCTCCCCCACGACGGGGAGCTCCACAGGCGCCGCCTCCGAGGCCCCGACCACGTCCACGCTGCGGACGGCGTACCCGTCGATCGCGGCCTGGTCGAAACCGGGCAGGGCGCGCGCGGAGACGACCTCCTCGGCGCTGCGCAGCCCCTGGGCGTCGGCGAGCCCCACCCGGACCGGGGCCGGCCGGGCCGCGATCTCCAGGACCCTCTTGAGCTGCTCGTCGACGCTCCGCACGGACGTCAGTCTCCCAGTCGGTCGACCAGCCAGGTGCGCAGGGACGCGCCGTAGTCCGGGTGATCGAGCGCGAAGTCGACGAAGGCGCGGACGTACCCACCCGGGTTGCCGAGATCGTGCCGCCCACCGCGGTGGACCACGATGTGCACCGGGTGCCCCTCGTCGATCAGCAGCTGGACCGCGTCCGTGAGCTGCAGCTCGCCGCCCGCGCCCGGCGTGATCCGACGCAGCGCGTCGAAGATCGCCCGGTCCAGCACGTACCGGCCCGCGGCGGCGTAGGTCGACGGCGCCTCCTCGGCGGAGGGCTTCTCCACCATGCCGTGGACCTGCTTGACGTCCGGGTCGTCCGTGTCGCTGACGTCGAACACGCCGTAGGGCGAGATCTCCGCCTTCGGGATGTCGAAGGCGCAGAGCACACTGCCGCCCTTCTCCGCCCGCACGGCGATCATCCGCTTGAGCACGCCGGTGGGGAGCACGATGTCGTCCGGCAGCAGGACCGCGATCGCCTCCTCGTCGTCGGCGAGGGCCTGCTCGGCCTGGGCCACCGCGTGCCCCAGGCCCTTCGGCTCGTACTGGTACACGGTCTTGACGTCGATCAGGCTGTGCGCGCGCTTGACCTTCGCCAGCAGCGCGTCCTTGCCCCGGGCCTCGAGCGTCTTCTCCAGGTCCGGAGAAGGGTCGAAGTAGGCGGCGACGGACTCCTTGCCCGGCGAGGTGACGATCAGCAGCTGCTGCGCCCCGGCCTCGGCGGCCTCGGCGGCGATCAGCTCGACACCCGGGGTGTCGACGACCGGCAGCAGTTCCTTCGGCACGGCCTTCGTGGTCGGCAGGAAACGCGTGCCCAGGCCGGCGGCGGGGACGACGGCCGAGCGCAGGACGGAGGGCTGGCTCATTCCGCGAGCCTATCCACGCCGCTAGCGTGACCGGGTGGCGGAGCACGAATCGGGCGCCCGGAGCAGCCCGGACACGGCGAACGGCGGCCCCGGGGTACCGGGGTCCCGAGCCCCGGCGACC
>NZ_JACBXB010001140.1 GCF_013870575.1 Pseudonocardia pini | reverse complement strand
CCGGGCGGAGCCGGGCAGCCACCGGGGGACGATCGCGTCGAAGGTGCCGGGGTACAGCACGTGGCCGAGGGCGGCGGTCCCGAGCAGGGCGGCGAGCGGGCGTGCGGCGGTCACCGTGGAGATCCTGCCGTGCCGCGTCGCCGAGATCAGCATCGGTGCCCTAGGCTCCGCGGCGATGCGTGACCGGCCCCGCCGTCCGACCGTCGATCCGCAGGTGATCGGCGCCCTCCGCATGCCCGACAATCCCGAGCGTCCGCTGGTCGCGCTGCTGAAGCGGGTGGCCGTCGCGTTCGGGGCGCTGCTCGCCGCGGCGCTGATCGTCTACATCGGGCGGGACGGGTACGTCGACAACAACGGCGAGGGCGACATCTCGTTCAACGACGCCCTCTACTACGCCACGGTCTCGCTCTCCACGACCGGCTACGGCGACATCGTCCCGTTCACCGCCACCGCGCGGCTGCTCACCACCGTGGTGATCACCCCGCTGCGGCTGCTCTTCCTGATCGTCCTCGTCGGCACCACCGTGGAGCTGCTCACCGAGCGCTCCCGGCAGTCGTTCCGGATCCAGCGTTGGAGGCAACGCGTGCGCCACCACACCGTCATCGTCGGGTACGGGACGAAGGGCCGTGCCGCCGTCGAGACGCTGCTGGGGGACGGCGTCGAGCCGGAGCAGATCGTGGTCGTCGACACCGACCGGACCCAGCTCGACGCGGCCTCGGCGCTCGGTCTCGTCACCGTGACGGGAAACGCGACCCGATCGGCCGTGCTCCGGATCGCGGGGGCGCACCACGCCACGGCGATCATCGTGGCCACGAACCGGGACGACACCACCGTTCTCGTCACGCTGACGGCACGGGAGCTGGCCCCGAAGACCCGGATCGTCGCCGCGGTGCGGGAGTCGGAGAACGTGCACCTGGTGCGCCAGTCCGGGGCCGACTCGGTGATCGTCTCGGCGGAGACGGCGGGCAGGCTGCTCGGCGTCGCGACCCGCACGCCGAGCGTCGTCGAGGTGATCGAGGACCTGCTGACCCCGGAGGCCGGGTTCGCGATCAGCGAGCGCGCGGTCGAGCCGGACGAGGTCGGCGGCTCACCGCGGCACCTGGCGGACATCGTCCTGGGGGTGGTCCGCGACGAGAAGCTGTACCGCGTCGACGCCTCCGCCGTCGACGCCCTCGAGCGCGGCGACCGCCTGCTCTACGTCCGCAAGGCCACGCCTGCGGACGAGGACCGAGCAGGTCCGGGGCGAACCGCTCGGCG
>NZ_JACBXB010001139.1 GCF_013870575.1 Pseudonocardia pini | reverse complement strand
GACCCGCCAGCTCATCAGGCGGGTCGTGGCGCCCGGGTCGGTCGTCATCTCGGCGGGCATCGCGGTGTACGGGGACTGGAAGAACGCGAAGACCGTCGCGGTCAGGAGGTAGCCGAGCAGGGCCCACACCGCGCCGGCCGCCGCCGCGAACGGCCCGGCGAACATCAGCGCGAAGGCCACCCCGACGCCCAGCCCGGCCCCCAGCACGAACGGGCGGCGCGGCCCGATCCGCGCGGTGCTGCGGTCGCTGACCCGACCGGCCACCGGGTTCAGCAGCACCGCCCAGGCCTTCGGCACGAAGGCCAGCACCCCCGCGAGCCCGGCGGCGACCCCGAGGGTGTCGGTGAGGTAGGGCAGCAGCAGCAACCCGGGCACCGTCGAGAAGGCACCGGTGACCAGGGAGCCCGAGGCGTAGCCCGCGCTCGTCCCGGCGCCGAGACGGGGCGGCGCGGACATGGTGGTCATCATGACGGGTCGAGTGCCAGTGCGGTGAGTGCGCGACGGACCCAGGCGCCGTACCGCTCGACCGACCAGCCCCGCTGCGTGACCAGCAGGCCGTAGAGCAGCGGGGAGTTCAGCGTCCAGATCGTGTCCCGCACCTCGTCCCGCCTGCCGGGGTCACCGCCCTTCTCCACGACGAGCCCCGCGAGCCGGGTCGCGCCCGCGAGGCGCTGGTCGTCGAGGGTGCGGGCGAGCGCGGCGATCTCCGGATCGGCGTCCGCCGCGGCGCTGACGACGGCGTAGATCGGGTGCACGTGCGGCGCGCGCTCGGCGATGAGGTCGGCGAGCCGGACCAGGACCTCCTCGGCGGTGCGGCCCTCGTGGACGTGGCGCATCTGCGGCCGGTCGTGCAGCGGGACCGGCTCGGCGTCGCCCACCAACGTGGTCTCGGTGGCCTCCTTGAGCAGGTTGACCTTCGACGTGAACCCGGCGAACACGGTCGGCGCCGACACCCCGGCCTCCGCCGCGACCTGGGCGATCGACGTGCCTGCGTAGCCCTGCGCGATGAACAGGGCCCGTGCGGTCTCCAGGATGCGCTCCCGGGTCGCCCGGGCCTGGGCGCGCCTGCCCTCGGAGTTGTAGGGCCGTCGTGGGGTCCGGGAATGCCCTTGCTCTCGTGCCGCCATTCGCTTACCTTAGCCTATGTCCAATACAGTTCAAGTTAAACGAAAGTCGGTCCCTCCGATGTCGCTCGCCTGGCACACCGTCGGTGACGGTCCCGCCCTCCTCCTCGTCCACGGCGCCGCCGAGGACGCG
>NZ_JACBXB010001138.1 GCF_013870575.1 Pseudonocardia pini | reverse complement strand
TGCGCGCCGCCCGGGCACCGGTTCGCCGACCTCGCCGAGGTTCCCGCCGCCGAGCTGGCGGCCGAACGCCTGGTCGCCTACCGACCCGGCTACCTGATGCACGACCTGCTCGGTCGGTTGGTGGACCTGGAGGCCGCGACCGTGGTCTACCGGACCGACGACACCCGCACCGCGCTGGCCATGATCGCCGCCGACGTCGGTGTGACGGTGCTGCCCGAGCTGTCGGTGCCCGATCCGCAGGGGCTGGTGCGCCGTCCGCTGGCCCAGCCGCATCCCGAGGTGCTGGTCGCCCTGGTGCACGCCGACGACGAGGACCCCGCCGTGGCGGCCTTCGGCGAGGTCCTGCTGCGGCACGCCCGCGCGTCGGCTCACAACGCCACGTCCGACAGCACGAGCGTGCGCTCCTCGGTGTAGTCCTCGATGGCGCTGCGCAGGCCCTCGCGGCCCTGCCCGGAGTCCTTCGTCCCGCCGAAGGGCGACTCGTCGGAGCGGTAGGTCGGGGCGTCGCCGATCACGACCTGGCCGACCCGCAGCACGTCCAGGGCGTGGAAGGCGAGCTGCAGGTCGCTGGTGAAGATCCCCGCGCTGAGCCCGAACCGGGTCTCGTCCACGCGGGCCAGCGCCTCGTCGACGGTGTCGTAGGGCAGCACCGACACGACGGGGCCGAACACCTCGTCGTCGAGCACCCGGCTGCCCGGCGGGACGTCGCCGAGCACGGTCGGCCGGTAGAACCGACCCTGCGCGACGCCGCCGGTGTGCACGGTCGCCCCGGCCGCCCTGGCCTCGTCCACCCACTCGGCGACCCTGGCCGCGGCCGCCTCGTCGACCAGTGGGCCGACGTCGGTGGCCTCGTCGAACGGGTCCCCCACGACCTGGGCCTCGGTCGCGGCCACGAGCAGCGCGGTGAACTCCGCGAGCTGCGGACGCGGCACGAGCACCCGCTGCGGCGAGGTGCACGCCTGCCCGCCCGCGTAGTTCGAGAACAGCGCGATCCGCTCCGCGGCGTGGCGGAGCCGTTCGGACGAGGTGTGGTCCGGGGCGATCACCGCCGCGGCGTTGCCGCCCAGCTCGACGACGACCTTCTTCCGCGGTGCCGCGTCCACGATCCGCCAGCCGACCGTGTCCGACCCGGTGAAGCTGACCACGGGCAACCGGGGGTCGGTGACGAGCCGGGCCGTGGTCTCGTCGTCGGTCTCCACGACCTGCACCGCCGCCGCAGTAGACCTTGCCCTCCCTCGTCGGGTGCTCGGTGATGTC
>NZ_JACBXB010000113.1 GCF_013870575.1 Pseudonocardia pini | reverse complement strand
CTGCTGCGGCTGCAGGCGGGTGGCGCGGGCACGCCGCCCGAGCTGCGCGCGGGCCTCGACCTGGTGATCGACGAGCTGCGGGGCCTGGTGCACGGCGTGATGCCCGCGATGCTGGTCGAGGCGGGGCTGGAGGCGGCCGTCGAGGACCTGGCCGACCGGATGCCCGTCCCGACCACGGTGGACGTCGACCCCGGCGAGCTCCCGCCGGTGGTGCAGAGCACCGCGTACTTCTTCGTCGCGGAGGCGCTGACGAACGCCGTGAAGCACGCCGACGCGTCCCGGCTCGTCGTGCGGGCCCGCAGGCGCGGGGACTGGCTCGAGGTCGAGGTGTGCGACGACGGCCGCGGCGGGGCCAGGGCGGACGGGCGCGGCGCAGGCCTGCGCGGCGCTCGGGACCGGGTGGAGTCGCTCGGCGGGGTGTTCGAGCTCGCGGACCTGGCGACGGGCGGCACCCGCCTGTGCGGGAGGCTGCCGTGCGGGTCGTGATCGGCGAGGACGAGCCGCTGCTGCGGGAGGGGCTCACCCTGGTGTTGTCCGGCAACGGGTTCGAGGTGGTGTCCGCCGTCGGGGACGCCACAGCGCTGCGCGCGGCCGCGGCCGCCGAGCACCCCGACGTCGTGGTCACGGACATCCGGATGCCCCCGGACCGGACGGACGACGGGCTGCGCGCGGCCCTCGACCTGCGCGGCTCGCTCCCGGTGGTGGTGCTCTCGCAGCACGTGTCCCGCCGGTACGCGACCGCCCTGCTCGCCGGGCAGTCGGGCGCGGTCGGCTACCTGCTCAAGCACCGGGTGACGGACGTGCCCGGGTTCTGCGAGGACGTCCGGCGCGTGGCGCGCGGCGGCGTCGTCCTCGATCCCGAGGTCGTGTCCGTGCTGGTCGACCGCTCGGCGCGGGCGGGAGCGGCGGACCGGCTGACACCCCGACAGCTCCAGGTGCTCGGCCTCGTCGCCCAGGGGCGCAGCAACCTGGCGATCGCCGCCCGCCTGGGCATCAGCGAGAAGGCGGTCGCCCGACACGCCGCCCAGATCTACGACGCCCTGGAGCTCCCGCCGAGCCCGGACGACCATCGCCGCGTCCTCGCCGTCGTCCGGTACCTGGACCGCCCGACCGAACCCTGATCAGGCCCCGCTCACACGTCCAGGCCCTGCCGGAGCTCGGCGAGGGTGCGGGCGAGCAGCCGCGAGACGTGCATCTGGGAGATGCCGATCTCCTCCGCGATCTGGGTCTGGGTGCGGTCGTCGAAGAACCGCAGCATCAGGATCCGCCGTTCGCGGTGGGGCAGGCGCTCGATCAGCGGGCGGAGCGACTCGCGGTACTCCACCTTGTCCAGACCGCGGTCCCGGGAACCGAGGGTGTCCGCCAGCGGGCGGTCGCTCTCGTCGTCGACCGCGGTGAGGGAACCGGCATGCTGGTTCGCCTTCGCGGCGAGCGCCTCGAGCACCTCCTCGCGGTCGACGCCCAGGTGGGCGGCCAGTTCGCTGGGTCGGGGCGCGCGGCCGAGCTCGTGCGAGAGCGGGCCGGTGGCCCGGGTGATCGCCACGCTGAGGTCCTTCAGCCTGCGGGGTACGCGCATCGACCAGGTGCGGTCGCGGAAGTAGCGCAGGATCTCCCCGCGGACGCACGGGATCAGGTAGCCGAGGAAGTCGCCGCGGGCCTGGACGGGGTCCCACCGGTCCAGGGCGTTGATGAGCCCGACGGTTCCGACCTGCACCAGGTCCTCGATCCCCGCCCGGTAGCCCCGACCGTGGCGCTGGGCGAGGTGGTGGACCACCGGCAGGAACTCGACGATCAGGCTCGACCGGAGCTCGGCGCGTTCGGGATCGTCCTCGGCGAGCGCGGCGAAACGCTCCAGCCGGGGCATCTGGTCGGCGTACTCACTCGGACGCCGTGTGGTCGTGTCCACCGTCTCGACGGTCTCGACGGCGTCGGGAACGGGGACGACAGTATCGACGGACATGGGAGCCTCCTCCCGGATGGTGCGGGAGGCAACTGGCTGTACCTCGAGTGCTCCTTGACCCTACCCCCCTCCCCCCCATCCCGCACTTGGACGAATCGCCGCAGGTCAGGCGCCCATACCCCGCAACAGGTCGGCCAGCCCCCCGGTGGCGCGGCCCCGGGTCCGAGAGCTCGTCCGCACCCGCACGTCGGGGGCGACGACGACCCGGAACCCGTGGGCGCGCAGCCGCGCGAGCAACGCGTGCTCCTCCCCGTGGACCACCGCGGGGAAGCCCCCCACCTGGCGGAACGCCTCACCCCGAACGCCGAGGTTCGCGGCGTAGACGTGCTCGACGTCCGAGCCGAGCAGGGCGGTGTAGCGCCGCAGGGTCTCGGCGGGCAGCGCGAAGATCACCGTCGGCGGCAGGGCCTTCGCGGCGGGACTGTCACCGATCGCCTGCCAGGCCGTGCGCGTGCCGATCTGGTAGGCGGCCTGCAGCGCGGCGAGGGTCCGGCCGTGCCGGTGCTCGACGCGGCCGAGCTCGGCGTAGATGCGGGTGTCCGGCAGGTCGGTGTCCGAGCCGAGCAGGCCGACGAACTGGTCCAACGCGTACGTCACGCCCTGGGTGATCCGGGTGCCGAAGTTGCCCTGCAGCGGCAGCTGGTAGTCCCGCACCTCGGCGCGGACCGCGGTGATCATCGCGTCCGTGGCGCCCACGACGTACGGCCGGAGCGCGGCCCCCGTCGAGGCCGGGACCCGCGACCACGGCCGGTCCATCAGACACCCAGTACCGCGGCGACGATGCCCGCCAGATGGGTCAGCCGGGCCAGCTCCGACGGCCGGAACGCCGGTCCGCCCGGTCGGCCCACCACGAGCGCCTTCGCGGGCAGCGACGTGCCGAACGGCGCCGCGGCCAGCTCGGTGTCCAGCGCGCTCCACGGCTCGGGCACCCAGTGGACCTCGGGATCCACGACCATCGCCTTCTCCAGCGGCAGCCACGGCAGGTCGCCCGCGCGCGTCTCCGGGGAGGCGGAGGAGTCCGCGAGCCGGTAGGAGCGGCCCTCCTCGCGCACGGCCACGATCGCCCAGCCCGCGCGGAACAGCCGCGGGACCTCCTCGGCGAGCCTGCCGAGCCCGTTCGCCGGGTCGGACGCGATGGCGTCGACCAGCTCGAGCTCGCGATGGGTGTCCAGCCGCCCGGAGTAGGGCCGGACGGACTCGACCTGCACACCGGGCACCGACTCGGCGGCGGTGATCAGCACGTCCGGCGGGCGGCCGGAGGGCAGCTCGATCGCGAGGTCGTCCACGGCCTGGCCGTCGACGCGCTCGACGACGTCGACACCGAGGATGTCCGCCCCCGCCCCACCGAGCGCGGTCGCGACGGCGCCCAGGATGCCCGGCTTGTCCGGCAGGACCACCCGGAGCAGGTACGACACGCCCTCTGTCCTCCTCGCCACCTCGTGCACACCACAACGACGCCGATCCGCAGCCGCGGGGCGTCGCCGTGGTCGATCCTGCCAAACGCCTTGCGTGGCCGGGCGGTCGCGGGGGGTTGACAGTGCCCCGGTCGCCTGCCGGCGGGGCTCGCGAGAACCGCCGGCGGGCGCGAATAGACTCAGGACCACATCCCCACGACTCTTCTGGAGAGACATGCCCGCCGAATCTGGCGCCATCTCGCGGGACGAGGTCGCGCACCTCGCCCGGCTGGCCCGGCTGGCCGTGACCGACGAGGAGCTGGACGTCTTCGCGGGCCAGCTGGACGTCATCCTCGGCTCGGTCGCCCGGGTCGGCGAGGTCGCCGCCGACGACATCCCGCCGACCTCCCACGCGGTGCCGCTGGAGAACGTGTTCCGGCCGGACGTGCGCAGGCCGGGGCTCTCCCAGGAGCAGGCGTTGTCCGGCGCGCCCGCCGCCGAGGACGGGCGTTTCCGGGTGCCGCGGATCCTGGGGGAGGAGCAGTGAGCGTGATCACGCTGTCCGCCGCCGAGCTGGCGGGGCGGATCCAGAGCGGCGAGGTCTCGGCCGTCGAGGCCGCGCAGGCCCACCTCGACCGGATCGCCGAGGTCGACGGGTCCGTGCACGCGTTCCTGCACGTCGGCGCCGAGGCCGCGCTGGCGAGCGCCGCGCTGGTGGACGAGCAGGTCAAGGCGGGTTCTGCGCCCGCCTCGCCGCTGGCCGGGGTGCCGCTGGCGCTCAAGGACGTCTTCGCGACGATCGACATGCCCACGACCTGCGGCTCGAAGATCCTCGAGGGCTGGCGCCCGCCGTACGACGCCACGGTCACCGCTCGGCTGCGCGCGGCCGGGATCACGATCCTCGGCAAGACGAACATGGACGAGTTCGCCATGGGCTCCTCCACCGAGCACTCGGCGTACGGCCCCACCCACAACCCGTGGGACCTGTCCCGGATCCCCGGCGGGTCCGGCGGCGGCTCCGCGGCCGCGCTGGCCGCGTTCGAGGCGCCGCTGGCGATCGGCACGGACACGGGCGGCTCGATCCGTCAGCCCGCGGCCGTGACCGGCACCGTGGGCGTCAAGCCGACGTACGGCGGGGTGTCCCGCTACGGCCTGGTCGCCTGCGCGTCGTCGCTGGACCAGGGCGGGCCCTGCGCCCGCACCGTGCTCGACGCCGCGCTGTTGCACGAGGTCATCGGCGGGTACGACCCGCTGGACTCCACCTCGATCGACGCGCCCGTGCCGTCGGTGGTCGAGGCCGCCAGGCTCGGCGCGCAGGGTGACCTGTCGGGCCTGCGGGTCGGGGTCGTGCGCGAGCTCGGCGGCGAGGGCTACCAGCCCGGCGTGCGGGCGTCGTTCGACGCGGCGCTGCAGCGGCTGGAGAAGCTCGGCGCCGAGATCGTCGAGGTCTCCTGCCCGCACTTCGAGTACGGCATGGCGGCGTACTACCTGATCCTGCCGTCGGAGGTCTCCTCCAACCTGGCCCGCTTCGACGCGATGCGGTACGGCCTGCGCGTGGCCGAGGGCGCGAGCGCCGAGGAGGTCATGGCGGCGACCCGCGAGGCCGGGTTCGGCCCCGAGGTCAAGCGGCGGATCATCCTGGGGACCTACGCCCTGTCGTCGGGCTACTACGACGCCTACTACGGCCAGGCCCAGAAGGTCCGCACGCTGATCAGCCGGGACTTCGCCGCCGCGTTCGCGAAGGCGGACGTGCTCGTGTCGCCCACGGCGCCCACCACGGCGTTCCCGATCGGCGAGAAGGTGGACGACCCGCTGGCCATGTACCTCAACGACCTCGCGACCATCCCGACCAACCTGGCGGGCGTCGCGGGGATGTCCGTGCCCAGCGGGCTCGCCGAGGAGGACGGGCTGCCCGTCGGGCTGCAGATCATGGCGCCCGCGCTGGGCGAGGCCGTGATGTACCGCGTCGGTGCCGCGTTCGAGGCGTCGCGCCTCGCGGACGAGGGCGCCCTGACCGCTCCGGAGGTGGCGCGATGACCGCCCCTGTCCTCGTCGACTACGCGGACGTCGTCGCCCGGTACGAGCCCACGCTCGGGCTCGAGGTCCACGTGGAGCTGTCCACGAACACGAAGATGTTCTGCGGCTGCCCCACGGAGTTCGGCGCCGAGCCGAACACCCAGGTCTGCCCCACGTGCCTCGGCCTGCCCGGCTCGCTGCCGGTGGTCAACCGGACCGCGGTCGAGTCCGCGATCCGGATCGGGCTGGCGCTGAACTGCTCGATCGCGCCCTGGGGCCGGTTCGCCCGGAAGAACTACTTCTACCCGGACATGCCGAAGAACTTCCAGACCAGCCAGTACGACGAGCCGATCTGCGTCGACGGGTACATGGACGTCACGCTCGACGACGGCTCGACGGTGCGGGTCGAGATCGAGCGCGCGCACATGGAGGAGGACACCGGCAAGTCGCTGCACGTCGGCGGGGCCACCGGTCGCATCCACGGCGCCGAGTACTCGCTGCTGGACTACAACCGCGCGGGCGTGCCGCTGATCGAGATCGTCACGAAGATGATCCCGGACACCGGCGGGCGGGCGCCCGAGGTGGCGCGGGCGTACGTCACGCAGCTGCGGGACCTGGTCAAGTCGCTCGGCGTCTCGGACGTGCGGATGGACCAGGGCTCCATGCGGTGCGACGTCAACCTCTCGCTCTCGCCCACCGGCTCCGGCGTGCTGGGTACCCGCACCGAGACGAAGAACGTCAACTCGCTGCGGTCGGTCGAGCGGGCGGTCCGGTACGAGATGTCCCGCCAGGCCGGTGTGCTCGACGCGGGCGGTGAGATCGTCCAGGAGACGCGGCACTTCGAGGAGCAGTCCGGCACCACCCGCGCGGGGCGGCGCAAGGAGACCTCGGAGGACTACCGGTACTTCCCCGAGCCCGACCTGGTGCCGATCGCGCCGTCCGCCGAGTGGGTGGAGGAGCTCCGCGGGACCCTGCCGGAGAAGCCGTGGGAGCGTCGTGCGCGCATCCAGGAGTCCTGGGGCCTCTCCGACGAGGAGCTCCGCGACCTGGTCAACGCCGGTGCGCTCGACCTGATCGAGGCCACGGTCGCGGCGGGCGCCCCGGCGGGCGAGGCCCGCTCGTGGTGGGTCGCGTACCTGACCCAGCAGGCGAACACCCGCGGCGTCGAGCTGGACCAGCTGCCGATCACGCCGCTGCAGGTGGCGCGGGTCGTCGCGCTGGTCGCGTCCGGTGACCTGAACAACAAGCTGGCCCGCCAGGTCGTCGACGGCGTGCTGGCGGGGGAGGGCGAGCCGGACACGGTCGTCGAGGCGCGCGGGCTGAAGGTCGTCTCGGACGACGGCGCCCTGATCGCGGCGGTCGACGAGGCCCTCGCGGCCCAGCCGGACGTCGTCGAGAAGATCAAGAGCGGCAAGGTCCAGGCCGCGGGCGCGATCGTGGGCGCGGTCATGAAGGCCACGAAGGGCCAGGCGGACGCCAAGCGGGTCCGCGAGCTGATCATCGAACGCTGCACCTGACACCCTGTGAGTGGCGATGGTCGCTCTGGCGACCTGTTCTGGCGACTATCGCCACTCACGAGGGTCAGGTCTTGTTCTGCACCACACCCGCGACCGGGAGCAGGTCGCGCTCCAGCAGGGCGTAGGCCTCCGCAAGGTCGCGGATCCCCGCCGGGCTGTTGCCCACCGTCGGGGCCGCCTTCACGATCGCCTGGAGGACGGCCTCGCGGGCCCGGTCGCTGAGAGTCTGTTCGGCCATCGGCCGACGCTACCCGCCTCGGAGCTCCCGAACAGCCGCTGTCAGGCGCGGGAGGCCCCGCCGCCGCTGGGGGGCTGGACCCGGATGACCCGGTCGTCGCTGGGGACCGGCTTGCCGCCGGACTTGTTGACCGTGCCCAGCCAGAGCAGGCCGTCGGAGCCCAGGGTGGCCGCGTTGAGCCTGCCGTAGACCCCGCCGAGGAGGGTCTCGGGGGCGCCGGTGAAGCTGCCGTCCTCGGCCGGGCGCAGCACCGACAGCGCCGCGCCGCCGGTCAGGGCCACCGCGACGACGCCGGGCTGGGCCATGCAGCCCGCGACGCCGGGGCGGTCCGGCCAGGTCCAGGCGGCGGGCCCGAGCGGGCCGGGCTCGACCCGGAACAGGACGTCTCGCGCCGAGGTGCGGTCGGTGACCCAGGCGGACTGGGTGGTCGGGTCGGAGCAGATCCCGCCGGGCGCGGTGAGCCCGGTGCTCAGCACCGGCGAGGCCGGGTCGGGGTTGGCCGGGGCGGGCCTGCCGAGCGTGTCGATCCGCAAGACCTTGCCCGCCAACGTCTCCGGCGGAGCGCCGCCCGCGTTGCCGGTGGCCACGAGCAGCGTGTTGCCCGCGTCGACGCCCAGCGCGCCCCCGTTGCCCGAGGGTCCCTTGGGGATCCCGACGAGCACCGGCTTCGGCGGCTCGTTCGGTGCCAGGCGCAGCACCCGGTTGTCCTCGGGCGTGGTCGCGTAGGCGTAGACGAGCTGGTCCTCGGCGTAGGTGGGGGAGAGGACGAGGCCGGTGAGCCCGCCGCCGCCGGAGGCGTCGACCGCGATGGTGGAGACGAGCACCGGCGCCTTGTCCCGCTCGACCCGCAGCACCCGCCCCGTGGCCCGCTCGCCCACGAGCGCGCTCACCCCGCTCGGCAGCACGGCGACGGCCCCGACCGGGTCGAGGCACGTCGCGACGACCTGGGGATCGGGATCCTCGCAGCCCGCGGGCACCTGGGGGCCGCCCTGGCCGGGGGCCTCGCCGGAGTCCCCCTCGTTCGAGTCGCCGTCGGGCGGGGGTGCGACCGACGGCGGGCCGCCCAGCTCGCCCTGCCCCTCGATCTTCTCCTGCCAGTCCCGCGGGCCCTCGTCGGGGAAGGACGCGCAGCCCGCGAGCAGCCCGAGCACCGCGATCAGCACGATCAACAGCTGGCGGCGGACGGGCACGGCACCAGGCTAGGCATCGCGAGGTGAGCGGCCCGTGAGCAGGGGTAGCGTCCCGGACATGACCGTGGTCCTGGTCCCGCACCCGCGCGGCGTCGACGCCCTGTCCGACCTGGGGGTCCGCCCGCTCCTCTACGACCCCACCGAGCCGCTGCCCGCCGGGGCGGACGAGGCGGAGGTGCTGGTCCCGTCGTTCCTCAGCGGCCCCCGGACCGTCGAGATCGCCCAGGCCCTGCCGAAGCTGCGGCTGGTCCAGCTCCTCACCGCCGGTGCCGAGGTGTGGGTCGGCAGGCTCCCGGAGGGCGTCCTGCTGTCCGACGGCAAGGGTGCGCACGGCGGCGCGACGGCGGAGTGGGTCGTGGGGGCGCTGCTGGCGGTCTACCGCGAGCTGCCCGGGTTCGTCCGCGCGCAGGAGCGCGGCGAGTGGACCCAGCACGTCACCGACGAGCTCGGCGGCAAGCGGGTCCTGGTCGTCGGCGCGGGGGACGTGGCCGAGCACATCGTGCGCAGGCTGACCCCGTTCGACGTCACGACGACGCTCGTCGGCCGCCGCCCGCGCGACGGCGTCCACGGCATCGCGGAGGTGCACGGCCTGCTCGCCGAGCACGACGCCTGCGTGGTCGTCGTGCCCCTCACCGAGGCGACCCGGGGCCTCGTCGACGCCGACTTCCTCGCCGCGATGCCCGACGGCGCGGTCTTGGTCAACGGAGCCCGCGGGCCCGTCGCGGACACGGACGCCCTGCTCGCCGAGCTGACCTCGGGGCGCCTGCGCGCGGCCCTCGACGTCACAGACCCGGAGCCGCTGCCCGCGGGCCACCCGCTGTGGGAGGCACCCGGCCTGTTGCTCACCCCGCACGTGGGCGGCAGCGTGCCGGGCGCGCTGGACCGCGCGTTCGGCGTGGTCAGGGAGCAGCTCGAGTACTACCTGCGCGGTGAGGAGCCGCCGAACGTGGTGCGGGACGGGTACTAGTGTCCCGCACCGGACGACGCGCCGGCCCGTCGAAACCCGATCGTGGCCGAACACGCTGGTCGGGACCGCCGTGTCGGGCGTGTCCGCCGATACGCTGGCGACCATGAGCGACCCCACCCGGCAGTTCGACATCGGCAGCCTCGGCGGGACGCAGCCGCCCGCGGCGACGAAGGAGAACCGGCGCCCCGTCGCCTGGAACAGCGGCGCCGACCTCGGGATGCTGATCCTCCGGCTCGGGATCGGCGGGCTGTTCCTGGCCCACGGCGTGCAGAAGGTGTTCGGGCTGTGGGGCGGGCGCGGGCTGGGCGAGACCACCACGATCCTCACCGGCTACGGGTTCCAGCAGGCCTCCACGCTGTCCTGGGCCCTCGGGTTCGGGGAGCTGGTCCTCGGGGCGCTGCTGGTGCTCGGCCTGTTCACCCCGCTCGCCGCGGCCGGGCTGCTCGCGGTGAAGGCCTGCGCGATCACGGTCAAGTGGGGCGGCCCGTTCTTCGCTGCCGAGGCGGCCAACGCCATCGAGCTCGACGTCGCCATGGCGGCCGGGGCCGCCGCCCTGCTGTTCGTCGGGGCGGGCCGGATCGCGCTGGACAACGGCCGGACCTGGCAGCGGCGTCCGCTGCCGTGGGCGCTGCTGTGCCTGGTCATCGGGGCGGCCGTCGCACTGGGTGTGCTGTTCGGACTCCGGTGACGGACTGGCTCGCCGAGGTCGGACGACGGCTCGGCGGCACCGCGGAGGTCCTCCGCCACCAACCCCTGGCAGGCGGGTACGCCTCCGGCGAGGTGGAACGGGTCGACCTGCGGGTGGCCGGTCGCGAGCTCCCGGTCGTGCTCAAGACCGCCGACCCGGTCGAGGTCGCGGCGATGCGGGCGATCGGCGTCGTCGAGGGGCTGGAGGTGCCGCGGCTGCTCGCGGCCGACCCCCTCGTCCTCTCCTGGGTCGCGGGCGATCCGGCCGAGGAGGGCTCTCCACTGCCCGCCGAGGTGTGGCGCACGCTGGCCCGCGTGCACCGGCACTGGTTCCGCAAGCGCCCGCGAGGCGTCCCGGTGGTCGACG
>NZ_JACBXB010001137.1 GCF_013870575.1 Pseudonocardia pini | reverse complement strand
TGGCCGGGGCGATCGTGGCGCGCGAGGTCCGCGAGCAGGACCGGATCACCGTCACGGGCACCGACGCGGCGTTCACCACCGCGTTCGCGGACTACCAGGTCGCGCTCTCGCCGGAGCAGCTCGGCCGGTACGGCAACTTCGCCACGGACGCCGCGAACGTCGAGCGCGAGCGGCTGCGGAACGCGATCATCTCCTCGCCCCCGGGCCGCCCCCTCGTGGCGGACCCGGTGGCGTGGGACACGGCGTACCAGAACTCGGTCGCGGTCGTGGACCGCGCCGGTGCGGGCGTCGGGGACGAGCTGAGCGCCACCAGCGTCGCCGCTCAGGAGGACGCCAGCAACCAGGCCGGGGTCAACTCGGTGATCCTGATGCTGGGCGTGCTGCTCGGCATCGCGATCATCGTGCTGCTGGCCCGCAGCCTGATCCGGTCGCTCAGGGTGCTGCGTCGCTCGGCGCTCGACGTCGCGGAGCGCAAGCTGCCCGCCGCCGTCGAGAGCATGCGGACCGGTCAGCCGCTGAACGCGCTGGTCGAGCCGGTACCGCTGTCCGGCCGAGACGAGGTCGGCCAGGTCGCCCGCGCGTTCGACGCCGTGCACGGCCAGGCCATCCGGCTCGCCGCGGACCAGGCGGCCCTGCAGTCCAACGTGTCCAACATGTTCGTCAACCTCTCGCGCCGGTCGCAGGCGCTGGTCGAGCGCCAGCTGCAGCTGATCGAGCAGCTGGAGAGCAACGAGCAGGACCCGGACCAGCTGTCCAACCTCTTCCAGCTGGACCACCTCGCCACCCGTATGCGGCGCAACAGCGAGAACCTGCTGGTCCTCGCGGGCACCGACCTGGCCAAGCGGAACGTGGCGCCGGTCCCGGTGGTCGACGTGCTGCGGGCCGCGGTGTCCGAGATCGAGCAGTACCAGCGGGTCGTCGTGCAGCCGCCGCCCGTGGCCACGGTCGCCGGGCGCGCCGCGTCCGACCTCGTGCACCTGCTGGCCGAGCTCCTCGACAACGCCACCAACTTCTCCCCGCCGGACTCCCAGGTCGTCATGAGCACGACCCGGGCGAACGACGGGTCGCTGATCGTCGAGATCGCGGACCGCGGCGTCGGGATGGCGGACCACGAGCTGTCCGAGGCCAACCAGCGGCTCTCGGCCCCCGCTGCGGTGGACGTCTCCGCGTCCCGGCGGATGGGTCTGTTCGTGGTCGGTCGCCTGGCGAACCGCCACGGGCTGGGCATCCGGCTCGGCGGCGGCATGGCGGGCGGCAGC
>NZ_JACBXB010001136.1 GCF_013870575.1 Pseudonocardia pini | reverse complement strand
GCGCCGCTCGACGCCGCGGTCGTGGACGCCCTCGGGCTCGACGCCGTGCCGCGCCCGCACTGGGAGGTGAACGGCACACCGGTGACCGCCGCCGAGGTCAGGAGTGCCCATCTGCCCTGGTACGCCGATCACCCGGAGTGGGTCGAGGCGGGCCTGGCCCGGCACGTGGCGACTCTGGATCTCCTCGGGCTGAGGGTTCGAGTCGCCGGGACCGGGTAGCGAACGGATGATTTCGTCGTCGGGTTCAGCAGCAGCTCGTCGACCATCAGCACGGCATCCGAGCCGCCTCGCGCGGCGGCTTCGGCATGCCCGCACGTCGAAGGAGAGCCCCGAACATGACCCGGCACCGCGCCCGCACGTGGCCGTGACGACCCGCCGCATCGCCCTCGTCGCCTCCGCGCGGTACCCGATCCGCGAACCGTTCCCCGGCGGCCTCGAGGCCCACACCTGGCAGCTGGCCCACCGGCTGCGGGGCCGCGGCCACGACGTCGTCGTGTTCGGGGCGCCCGGCTCGGACGAGAGCCTCGGGGTCCGTCCGATGCCGGCGCTGCCGCCGATCTCCGCGTCGGCGCGCAGTGACGTCGGCATGCCCGCGGACTGGTTCCTCGCCGAGCACCACGCCTACCTCGGGCTGCTCCTCGACCTCGGTCGCGACCAGGGCTTCGACCTCGTGCACAACAACTCGTTGCACTACCTCCCGCTGGCGATGGCGCCCAGCCTGCCCGCCCCCGTGCTGACGACGCTGCACACCCCGCCGACGCCGTGGCTCGAGTCCGCGGTGCGCACCGGCGACCCCGGCAGGCTCCGGTTCGCCGCGGTGAGCACGCACACCGCCGACCAGTGGCGTCCGCTCGGTGCCGACGCGACCGTGGTGCTCAACGGCGTGGACACCGCGACGTGGACGCCCGGACCCGGCGGCGGGAGGCCGGTCTGGTCGGGCCGGATCGTGCCCGAGAAGGGCCCGGTGGAGGCGATCCGCGCGGCCCGGGCCGCGGGCGTCGGGCTGCTGGTGGTCGGGCCCACGCCGGACCGCCGGTTCTTCACCGACGAGGTCGAGCCGCTGCTCGGCGGGGCCGTGACCTACGAGGGACACCTGGACCACCGCAGCCTCGCGGCGGTGCTCGGCACGGCGTCGGTCGCCGTCGTCTCGCCCTGCTGGGACGAGCCGTACGGCCTGGTCGTGGCGGAGGCGCTGGCCTGCGGCACCCCAGTCGCCGGGTTCGCGCGCGGCGCCCTGCCCGAGATCCTCACCCCGGAGT
>NZ_JACBXB010001135.1 GCF_013870575.1 Pseudonocardia pini | reverse complement strand
GGGGAATCGTCCCGCCGGGGGGCCGCCCGCGGAAGGGGGCCGACCCCCGCCGGGGGTAGGGCCTGCCCCCGGCTCGACGACGTTCCGCTCCGGCGGTAATGACAGCGCCCACTGAGACGAGTATCACTCTTGAGCGTCGTGCGCTCATACGGTCGACAGTGCCGATGCGCGGAGCCGTCGTCCCGCGCCCCAGGAGGTGGCGGAGTGTCCTACAGCCTGGGCGTGGACCTGGGGACGACGTTCGTGGCCGCGGCGGTCGCGGACGCCTCCCGGGTCGAGATGTTCACCCTCGGCGACCGCAGTGTCGTGGCACCGGCCGTGGTCTACCTGCGCGAGGACGGGACCGTCGTCACCGGCGACGCGGCCGGTCGGCGGGCGGTGAGCAACCCCGACCGGGTCGGCCGGGAGTTCAAGCGCCGCCTCGGCGACCCCACGCCGGTCATGCTCGGCGGGACCCCGCACGCGGTCACCGCGCTGCTCGCGAACCTGCTCTCCGACGTCGTGACCCGGGTCTCGGCCACCCAGGGCGCCGCTCCGGACTCGATGGTGCTGACCCACCCGGCCAACTGGGGCCCGTTCCGCCGCGAGCTGTTCGACGAGGTACCGCAGCTCGCGGGGGTGGCCACGCCCCGGATGGTGACCGAGCCCGAGGCCGCCGCGGCGCACTACGCGGCGTCGCGGCGGCTCGACGACGGCGAGATCGTGGCCGTGTACGACCTCGGCGGCGGCACCTTCGACGCCACCGTGCTGCGCAAGCGCACCGAGGGCATCGAGATCCTGGGATCGCCGGAGGGCATCGAGCGCCTCGGCGGGGTCGACTTCGACGAGGCGATCCTCGCGCACGTCAACTACGCCGCCTCCGGGGCGCTGGCGGAGCTGAACATGAGCGACCCGCAGACGACGGTGGCCCTCGCCCGGCTGCGTCAGGACTGCGTGCTGGCCAAGGAGGCGCTCTCGATCGACACCGAGACCACGATCCCGGTGTTCCTGCCCAACCGGCACTTCGACGTCCGGCTCAGCCGCGCCGAGTTCGAGGACATGATCCGCGCGCCGGTCGAGTCCACGATCGGCGCGCTCAACCGCACGCTGCGCTCCGCCGACGTCACCCCCGAGGAGCTCAGCGCCGTCCTCCTCGTCGGCGGGTCCTCCCGTATCCCGCTGGTCGCGCGGATGGTGTCCGAGGACCTCGGCAGGCCGATCGTCGTCGACGCACACCCGAAGTACTCCGTCGCGCTCGGCGCCGCCGCACTGGCCGGGGGGCAG
>NZ_JACBXB010001134.1 GCF_013870575.1 Pseudonocardia pini | reverse complement strand
GGCGTCGGTTGCGGTGGAGCAGCGTGACGCGACCGCGTATCAGGCGCAGGCCCACGCCCCCGAGTCGCGGAGCCTGACCCCGCGCCAGGAGCGGGTGCTGGAGCTGGCGGCGGAGGGCCTGACCTACCGGGAGATCGCCGCCCGGCTCTCCATCTCGACGTCGACCGTGCGGTTCCACATCCAGGGGCTCAAGGACCGGCTCGGTGCGCGCACCATGTCCGAGCTCGTGGCGATCGCCATCCGCGCGGCCCTGATCACGCCCGCCCCCGAGTTCCCGGGCTGACCCGTGTCCGCCGAGGCCGACCACTTCGTCGCGCGCACCCGGGAGGTGTTCGGGGCACTCGGTGTCGGCCTGACCGACCTGCGCGGCGAGCTGATCGCGGGCAGCCCCGCGGCGGACGGGGGCTGGTTGCGGGTCCCGGTCCGGCCCCGCAACGGCGAGACCCTGGGGTGGCTGTCCGTGCTCCCCGGGCCGCACTGGTGCACCGCGGAGACCTCGTCGGCACTCGGCATCGCGGCGACCACGGCGGCGGGCCTGTTCGGGGCGGACACGGGCCCCGTCGAGATGGCTGCAGCGTTGGCGCTGACCGAGGTGGCCCTCGCCGGTGCGGACTACGCCACGATGGTCAACGGCATCGGCGCGGCGATCGCGCCCACCACCGACACCGCGCGGGTGGGCGTGGCCCTGTGGAACTCGGCGCGCGGGTACCTCCAGTCGCTGCCGCGGTCGTTCGGGGCGGACGACGCGATGGCGGCCTCCTCGCAGGTCGACCCGCAGGACCCGCGCAGCGGCGCCGCCCGCGTCTGGCGGACCGGGCGCACGGTCTGGTCGAACGACCCGAACACGGACCTCCCCGCGCAGCGCGACTGGATCAAGGCCTTCGGCATCCGCGAGCTGCTGAGCACGCGGTTGGCGGTGGGGGAGCAGACGTTCGGGGTGTTGCACCTGGCCAACCGCCGCGGGGGGTTCGACGGGCGCGCGGCGGAGGCGGCCGAGACGATCGCCCCCTTCGTGGCGGGCTGCGTGGCCACCGTGCGGCAGCGCACGGAGATGCACCGCACCGAGGCGATCGCCGACGCCGTGGCCCGTGCCACCACCGCCATCGCCACCGGCGGACGCCTGGAGCAGATCGCGGGCGAGACGTTCCCCGAGCTCTGCCGCACGACGGAGGTCCGCAGGCTCGCCGTCGTCTTCGCGGGGGAGCGGGCCCCGCGGATCCTCGTGTCGCAGGACGACTCCGGCCCGCCCGTCGCCGGCTGGCTCGAA
>NZ_JACBXB010001133.1 GCF_013870575.1 Pseudonocardia pini | reverse complement strand
GCTGATGGCTCGAGTCGACGAGTGCCTGCAGGGTCCGCTGCCGCTCGGGCGCGCCGCGCTGCGCGGACACCACCAGCCGGACGGGCGGCCGGCGCAGGCGCCGCGCCACCTCGAACGCGATCGTGCCGCCCAGGCTGTGTCCGAACAGGACCAGCGGACGCGTCTCCCCGCGGAGCTCCTCGACGATCGCGCGCGCCATCGCCACGGCGTCTCGCCACGGCTCCTCGCGGATCCGGTCCTGCCTGCCCGGGTACTGCACGAGCGTCAGCTCGACGTCCGCGGGCGCCACCGCGAGCCACGGCCGGTACGCGCTCGCCGCCCCGCCCGCGTGCGGGAGGCAGACCAGCCGGACGGCCGCCTCCGGCACCGGGCGCGGGGTCCGCAGCCAGCCCCGCGCCGCCGACCTGGCCGACAGCGGGGCCGTGCTCATCGCGCCACGATCCGCTCGATCTCGTCGGCGAGCCTGCGCACCCGGGTGGCCGCGCGGGCGGCGTCGCAGGCGGCGGCGTCGACGGCGAGGCGGATCGTCAGCCCGTCGACGGACTCCCGCAGGGTGATCACCTGCTCGTGCCCGGTGTCCGGGTCGTAGCGGGTGTCCCGGTCCGCGACCAGGCCGTCGAACGGGGGCAGCGGGGCCTCGATCCGGTGCTCGACGAGCGTCGGCGCGGGATCGTCCATGGCCTGGCTGATCGGGTCCGACCCCGCCGCGACCCGACGCAGCAGCTCGCGCGGTGTCCAGCCCGACGAACAGCAGACCGTCGCGGGCCGTTCGAAGGGCCCGACCGCCCGTCCCGATCGGAGGGAGTCCGTCCATGACCGCCACCCCGGATCTCAGCCCGGACGTCCTGCGCGACCGCGTGGTCGCCCAGCTCGAGCAGGCCCGTGTCCGCAGCACCGCGCTGACCTCGGTGGACGACACCGAGCTCGTCGCCCAGCACTCGCCCTTGATGTCGCCCCTGGTCTGGGACCTCGCGCACATCGGCAGCATGGAGGAGCTCTGGCTGGTGCGGGAGGTCGGCGGGCGGGAGGCGCTGCGGCCGGAGATCGACGGGCTGTACGACGCCTTCCAGCACTCCCGCGCCAAGCGCGTCGAGCTGCCGCTGCTCACCCCGGCCGAGGCCCGCGCGTACGTGGCCGAGGTGCGGGAGAAGGCGTTCGACGTGCTGGAGCGCCACCCGATGTCCGGCCGCAGGCTGGAGCAGGCGGGCTTCGTGTTCGGCATGATCGTGCAGCACGAGCAGCAGCACGACGAGACCATGCTCGCCACCCAC
>NZ_JACBXB010001132.1 GCF_013870575.1 Pseudonocardia pini | reverse complement strand
CGACGTGGAGGACGACCTGACATGACCAGCACCGACAGCGCGGTCCCGGCCGCGGCGGCCACCGCCATCGGGTGGGTGTAGACGGTCGCGCCCGCGACCACCCCGAACACCAGCCAGCGGTCCGTGCCGCCGAGCTGCACGGCCCGGACCAGCAGCCACACCGCCACGCAGGTGCCCAGCACCGCGAACGCGTACGGCCGGGCCTCCTGCTGGTACTGCACGAGTGTGGTGCTCGCCGCGAGCATCCCGGCCGCGACGGCGGCGACGCGCGCTCCGGCGAGCCGGTGCGCGGCCACCCACAGCACCGCGACGGAGGCGGCTCCGGCCGCCGCCGACGGCAGGCGGAGCCACCACTCGCCGGTCCCGCCGAGCAGCGCCCAGACCTTGAGGAACCCGTGGTAGCCGAGCATGTGCGGGTCCCGGGTGCTGCTCAGCGCCCACAGCCCGTCCCACGGGAGGCGGGCCGCGGCGGCCGAGAAGGCCTCGTCGTCCCACAGGGACTGGCGGCCGAGGGTGACCAGCCCGAGAGCCAGGGAGAGGGCGGTCAACCCGACCGGGACCGGCCACAGTGGACGCGGCGACGCCGCCGCGCGATGGCGCCCCACCTCGCCCTGGCGCTGCCGTGGGACCACGACGGACGCCGTGGTCTGCTCGCGTCCGAGCACCCTGCCTCCCGACGGTCTCGGGGAGGCCGTCGTGGACACGATGGACGGTGTTAGCGCAGGGTGGGTCAGAGCACACCCGGGTAGGCGCCTCCGTCGATCAGCAGGCTCTGCCCGGTGACGTACCCGGCCTGGGCCGAGCAGAGGAACGCGCAGGCCGCGCCGAACTCCGCGGGCTCGCCGAACCGCCGTGCCGGGATGCCCTGTCGGGCCCGGTCCAGGCGTTCCTCCTGGTCCGGCCCCTGGCTGCTCCCGCGCAGCCGGTCGGTGTCGAACGAGCCGGGGAGCAGGAAGTTGATCGTCACGTTCGCGTGCGCGACCGAGCGGGCCACGCCTGCGAGGAACCCGGTGAGCCCGGCCCGGGCCCCGCTGGAGAGGTCCAGGCCGGCGATGGGCGCCTTCACCGAGCCGGAGGTGATGTTGAGGATCCGGCCGAACCGGCGCTCCACCATGCCGTCGACCACGGCCTGGACCAGAGCGATCGGGGCGGCCATGTTGGCCTCGACGCCTGCCAGCAGGGCAGCGTGGTCGACCTCCCGGAAGTCCCGCAGCGGCGGACCGCCGTTGTTGTTCACCAGGATGTCCACCTCGGACACCGCGCCGAGCAGGG
>NZ_JACBXB010001131.1 GCF_013870575.1 Pseudonocardia pini | reverse complement strand
CGAGCTCGCACCGGGCGACGTCGTGCTGGTCAAGGCCTCCCGGTCGGCGGGCCTGGACCAGGTCGCCGCCGCGCTGCTGACGGTCGGCCCCGCGCTCGAACAGGAGATGGTCTCCCGGTGAGAGGCATCTTCGTCGCGGGCGGGGTGGCGCTCGCGCTGTCCATCCTGCTCACCCCCTACCTCATCCGGTTCTTCGCCCGGCAGGGCTTCGGCCAGGAGATCCGCGCCGACGGCCCGAAGAGCCACCAGACCAAGCGCGGCACGCCGACCATGGGCGGTGTGGCGATCCTGATCTCGATCTGGGTCGGCTACCTCCTCGCCCACGCGTTGACCGGCGAGCCGATGACGGCCTCGGCGCTGCTGGTCCTGTTCCTCACCACGGCGCTGGGCCTCGTCGGGTTCGTCGACGACTTCCTCAAGCTGCGGCGGCGGCGCAACCTGGGGCTGAACAAGACGTCGAAGATCGTCGGCCAGGTGCTCACCGCCACGGTCTTCGGCGTGCTGGCGCTGCGCTTCGCGAACGAGCGGAACCTCACGCCGGCGTCGGAGTACCTGTCGTTCATCCGGGACATCACGGTGCTCGGCTTCGGCGCGATCGGCTTCGTACTGCTCTGCAACCTGATCATCGCGGCCTGGTCCAACGGCGTGAACCTGACCGACGGGCTCGACGGGCTCGCGGCGGGGACGTCGGCCATGGTCCTGGCCAGCTACGTGATCATCGGGTTCTGGCAGTTCCGCAACGCGTGCTCGATCGCCGCGGCGGCGGGCTGCTACGAGGTCCGGGACCCGCTCGACGTCGCGATCGTCGCCTCGGCGGCCATGGGCGGCTGCATCGGCTTCCTCTGGTGGAACGCGGCACCCGCCCGGATCTTCATGGGGGACACGGGGTCGCTCGCGCTGGGCGGGCTGTTGGCGGGCCTGTCGATCGTCACGAAGACCGAGCTGCTGCTGCTGGTGATCGGTGGCGTGTTCGTGGTCGAGACGTTGTCGGTGGCGCTGCAGATCCTGGTCTTCCGCACCACTCGACGGCGGTTGTTCCGGATGGCTCCCTTCCACCACCACTTCGAGCTGGCGGGCTGGGCCGAGACCACGGTGATCATCAGGTTCTGGCTGCTCGCGGCGATGTGCGCGGCGCTGGGGCTGGGCATCTTCTACTCGGAGTGGCTCACGGCCTCGGCGGGTGGCTGAGCCGAGATGAACACCAGTGCTGTTCGATCGTGCTCCGAGGACACTGAGGTTCATCTCGGCGGGTGGGGCGTGGGTGGCTGCGGGC
>NZ_JACBXB010001130.1 GCF_013870575.1 Pseudonocardia pini | reverse complement strand
CCTCGCCCGCGGGGACTCCGCCCTCGGCATGATCGGCCGCGAGATCCCGGGCCCGATCGACGAGTTCGCGGAGTTCGCGTCCAGGGTCCGCACCTATCTCCGGGGCGGCACCGTCGATCTGGACGGGAAGCCCTCGCGGCTGACCTGGATCCCGGAGGGTCTCCCGCCCGTCCCCGTCGACATCGCCGCGACCGGCCCGAACGCCCTCGCGATGGCGGCCGGGATCGCGGACCGGGTCTCCTTCGCCGTCGGGACCGATCCCGAGCGGGTGGCGTGGGCGCTCGCGACCGCGCGCGCGGGCGCCGTCGCCGCCGGGCGGGACCCCGACGAGGTCGAGTACGGGATGTACTGCAACGTCGCGGTCGCGGCGGACGCCGCCGCCGTGCCCGAGGCGGCCCAGGCCATGTGCAACCCGATCGCCTACAGCGCGCACTTCAGCGCGATGAAGGAGACGCGGGTCGCCGACCACCCGCCCGCCCTGCGGCGGGTCAGCGAGCCGCTGCGCCGAGCCTTCGTCTACCGCGAGGGCACGCCCGCGAGCTGCGTCGATCCGGAGTTCGCCCGCTGGTGGGGGGCCGTCGGGACCGCGGCGGAGGTCGTCGACAAGCTGGGGACCGCGCTCGACATGGGCCTCTCCCACGTCTACCTGCTCAACGGGACGACAGCGGACAAGGCGTTCTCCCAGGCGTCGCTGGAGCGGTTGGCGGGCGAGGTGGTCCCGGCGCTGCGGGCGGCCCGGCCCGCCGCGCTCACCCCCTCCTGACGTGGGCGAGACCTTCCGTTCGCTGCGGCTGCGGGAGTTCCGGTACTTCGCCCTGGGCACGCTGGTCGTCAACGTCGGCTCGTGGATGCTGCGCATCGGGCAGGACTGGCTCGTCCTGGAGGTCACCGGCAGCGGCACCGCCGTCGGCGTGACCACCGCGCTCCAGTTCCTCCCGATGCTGTTCGTGTCCCCCCAGGCCGGGAAGCTGGCCGACCGGTACCCGAAGCAGTGGCTGATCGCGGGCGCGGGCGTCCTCACCGGGGCGTCCGCGCTCGCGCTCGGGATCCTCGTGCTCACCGGGGCGGTGCACCCGTGGCACGTGTTCGCCCTCGCGCTGGTCACCGGGATCGGCAACGCGGTCGACGCGCCCGCCCGCCAGGCCTTCACCCGGGACCTGGTCGCCCCCGCGGACGTGCCGAACGCCGTCGGGCTGACGTCGGCGACCTTCCATCTCGGCCGGATCGCGGGCCCCGCGGCGGCGGGGCTGCTGATCCACCACCTCGGCACCGG
>NZ_JACBXB010001129.1 GCF_013870575.1 Pseudonocardia pini | reverse complement strand
GGACAGGGCGAACAGGTCGTGCAGCACGAAGGCCAGCCGCTCGGCGGGGGAGAGCGTGTCGAGCACGACGAGCAGCGCCGGCCCGACGGCGTCGGCCAGCTCCGCCTCGCGTGCGGGATCGACGTCGGCGACCGGTTCGACCTCGGCCAGCGGCTCCTCGCGCCGCGAGCTCCGCGCGCGGAGCATGTCCAGGCACACCCGCGAGACCACGGTGGTCAGCCAGCCGTCCAGGTTCTCGATCGCGGCGGTGTCGGCCCGGGTGAGACGCAGCCAGGCCTCCTGCACCGCGTCGTCCGCCTCCACCGCCGTGCCCAGCATCCGTTGGGCCACCGCGGTGAGCCGCGGGCGCCGCTCGGCGAAGCGCCGGGCGAGCAGCTCGTCCTCCATCGACCCCTCCCCTCCTCGTTCGTCGGTTCGGGTGAGGCGGTTGCTCCACTCTGCCGGAGTGGGCGACCGGAAGGGAGGTTTCGGGCCGGTTCCCGTAACGCTGAGTGGTGGGGAACGACCTCACCCATGTCTCGCGCTCCCCACGCATCGGAGATGTCATGTCGTCGCGTCCGCTGTCGGACCGTGCCCCCACGGGCTTCGTCGAGGGCGGCCGCGCCGTCACCGTGACCCGTGAGGAGCACCACCAGGACGTCCTGACCCGGGTCCCCCTCGGCCGCACCGTCGCCGAGCTGGGCTTCTGCACGATCGGGGCCGGGAAGTACCGAGGCAGCCGCGGGGTGGAGGTGCGACTGGCGGGGTCCCGGGTCGGCGAGCTGACCTTCCGCATGTCGGAGCGGTACGCGGAGCTGGTCGGGCCAGGCACGGGCTGCGCCGCAACGGTCACGGAGAGCGACCACGGTCGGCAGGTGACGCTGTGGCTGCCCGCGCCCGAGACGCTCTTCACCGGTCTCGTCACCGACCGCCTCCCGGTCGTGCCCGAACCGGCCACCGAGCGGTTCCCGGTGATCACCCGGATCCCGGCACCCCGGGCGCCCGCGGGCGAGGTCGCCGGTGCTGTCCCGAGTGCCGCCGCCAGTGCGGTCGTGAGCGAGGTCGTGAGTGCGGGGCCGCGGACCGCGGTGCTGCCCGGCCGCGTCAACGACGCTGGACCCCTGATCGTGCCGGGGCAGCGGGGTCCGCAGCGCCCGAAGCGGTCCCGCCGCCCGATGTGGATCGCGGCCGGGTCCGTCGCTGCGGTGCTGGCCGCGGTCGTGATGGTGACGGGCAGCCTCCTGGTCCCCGCCGCGGCTCCCACCTCGGCCACGACCTCCGCGGCGAGTACCACGG
>NZ_JACBXB010001128.1 GCF_013870575.1 Pseudonocardia pini | reverse complement strand
ACGTGTCCCCCGGTCAGCTCGTCTTCCTGGTGGCGGCCAGGGTCACGGTGAGGGCCGCGATCGCGCCGGCGGCGGCGAGGCGGAAGGGCTTGCGCATGGTTACTCCTGAGGATTCCGACCCGGTCCCCCCGGGCCTTTCGAGTGTTGTTCGGTGCGGTTTCCCGAACGGTTCGACTTCTTTTCGAGAAAATCCGCTTCGGTGGCCGAGCCGGATCGGTTCGGTCTCGTTCCGGTGTCTTCTCAGGCCACCGTGAAAATGGTCGCGGGCCAGCCGGAGGCGCCGTCGGGGATGGGGTCGGCGCGCTGTTCGGTCTGCACCACGCCGTCCGCGTCCGTGGCGCGCACCTGCACGGTGTGGCTGCCGGGGGAGAGGTCGAAGTCCGCGGTCCACATCCGCCAGGTGCGGCCGCTCACCTCGCTGGAGAGGGTCGCCGCGCGCCACCCGCCGCCGTCCATCCGGACCTCGACGGCGCTGATGCCGCGCGGCTGCGACCAGGCGATCCCCGCGCACGTCACGCGGCCCGCGGGTACGGTCTCGAAGCCGCGCGGCCGGTCCACCCGCACCTCGGTCTTGATCGGGGCGCGTTCGGCCCAGCCGCGGTCGAGCCAGTAGGAGCGGCGGGCGTCGAAGGTGGTCAGCTCCAGGTCGACGAGCCACTTGGTCGCGGACACGAAGCCGTAGAGGCCGGGCACCAGCATCCGCACCGGGAAGCCGTGCTCGGGTGGCAACGCCTCGCCGTTCATCCCCACGGCGAGCATCGCCCCGCGGTCACGCTCCAGCACGACGTCGGTGGGGGTGCCCGCGGTCCAGCCGTCGACGCTCGTCGCGAAGATCTGCTCCGCACCGGGCCGCACCCCCGCCTCGAGCAGCAGGTCCCGCAGGTCGATCCCTACGAAGGTCGCCGTCGAGACCAGGTCCCCGCCGACCGGGTTGGACACGCAGGTCATGGTCACCGTCCGCTCGACGAGCGGGCGCGCGAGCAGGTCGTCGAAGCTCAGCGTGAGCTCGCGGTCGACCATCCCGTGCAGCCTGAGGGCCCAGTCCTCCGCGCGGACCTCGGGGACCCGCAGCGCGACGTCGATCCGGTAGAAGCTCGCGTTCGGCGTGAGGAAGGTGGGGGTGCCGAGCTCGGCGAAGTCCGCCCCCACGGGGATCGCCGGGGCCCGCTCGACGAGCCGGGCCCGCGCGAGCCGGTCGGTCACCGCGCGGCGGGAGTCGGCGAGCCGGGCGGCGAGGGTGCCCAGCACCCGGGCGCCCGACGCCCCGAGCGGATGG
>NZ_JACBXB010000112.1 GCF_013870575.1 Pseudonocardia pini | reverse complement strand
TCGGCGCTTCTCCAGGAACGCCTCGACGGCCTCCCTGTGGTCCCGGGTCACCCCGAGCCGGGCCTGCCCGGCGGCCTCCCCCTCCAGCACCGTGTCCAGCGACGACACCGCGCCGAGCGCGACCGCCTTCTTGATCTCGGCGTAGGCGAGGGTGGGCCCGGCGGCCAGCCTCGCCGCCAGCTCGCGAGCCGTGTCCACCACCCGGTCCGCCGGGACGACGGCCCTGACCAGCCCGGACGCCTGCGCCTGGGCCGCGTCGAACGACTCGCCGAGCAACAGCAGCTCGGTCGCCCGCGCCGCACCGAGTGAGTGCACGAGGCTCGCCGACAGCCCGGAGTCCGCGGTGAGTCCGATCGCGGCGAAGGCCGTGGCGAACGTGGCGGTGTCGGCGGCGACCCGCAGGTCACAGGCCAGCGCGAAGCCGAGCCCGGCGCCCACGGCCCCGCCGTTGATCGCGCCGACCACCGGCTTGGGCATCGTCGCGATCGACCGGACGATCGGGTTGTAGTGCCGCTCCACCGTGTCGAACGACGTGGACGCGTTGCCGCGCAACGACTCGACGTGCTCGCTGAGGTCCTGCCCCACGCAGAACGACTTCCCGCTGCCCGCGAGGACGACGGCGCGCACCGAGTCGTCCGCCGCCACCTCCTCGAGCGCCGCGAGCAGCGCCTCCTTGAGCTCGACCGTGAGCGCGTTGCGCTTCTCCGGCCGGTTCAGGGTGACGACCGCGACGGCCCCGTCCCGCTCGACCGTGACCGGCGCACCGCTGTTCGACTCCACGGGGGCATGCTAGCCCACCGAACGATCGTTCGTGGTCAGGAGTGCGCGGGTCTCGGCGGGCGTCGCCGGCCGGGTCCCGAGCCGGTCCAGGAGCTCCACCAGCTCCGCGACCAGCTCGACGTTGCGCGGGGTCCGCTCCCCGGCGTGGTCCTCCAGGCCCACCCGCACGTGCCCGCCCCGTCGGACGGCGTGTTCGGCCAGCCCGCACCCCACGACGTCGCCACCCAGGACCGCCACCGACCACGGCAGCCCGGCCGGCTCCAGCAGCTCGAGGTACGCCGCGAGTGCGGTGGGCGTGGGCGGCAGGCCGAACTGCAGGTCGCCGCCGAAGTACAGCTTCACCATCCCGACGGGCAGCCGACCGTGCCGGTGCAGGGTCAGCGCGGTGCGCAGGAACCCGGGTTCGAAGATCGAGATGCTGGGGACCGCACCGAGGGCGACGGTGCGCGCGGCCATGTGCTCGGTGTCGGCGATCGTGTTCTGGTACGCGGACCCCGCGGCGGACCGCGGGGAGCGACCCGCCGCCGTCAGCCCGACGTTCACCGACCCCGGATCGACCAGCGTCATCCCGCCCAGCCCGGCGAGCGTCTCGACGTGCGCCCACCGCCGCTCGACGGGGATGCCGCGGGCGCCCGCCGCCATCGTCGGGTAGAGGAACACGTCCGGATGGGCCGCGCGGACCGCCGTCCACGCCTCGACGTACGGCCCCGCGGCGTGCACGCCGTCCGTGGTGAACATCGGTTCGTCGTTGTGGTTGTGCAGGATCGTGGCGCCCAGGTCGGCGCACGCGATCATGTCGGCCGCGATCTCGGCAGGCGTGCGCGGGACGTGCGGGGTGACGGCGCGCGGCGTCGGGCCGTTGACCGCGACCTCCACGACGACCTCCCGGTCGACACCGTCGGGGACCATGCGACCCAGGATGGCACGGCCGTGTGATCCCTACCTGCCGGTAGGTCCGCGCCGTGGCCCGCGGGGCAGACTGCTCGACAGGACCGACCCTCCACCGAAGGAGACTCCCGTGCCCGAAGCAGTCATCGTCGCCGCAGCGCGTTCCCCGATCGGCCGCGCCCGCAAGGGCTCCCTCAAGGACATGCGCCCCGACGACCTGGCCGCCCAGATGGTCCGCGCCGCACTCGACCAGGTCCCCGCCCTGGACCCCACCGAGATCGACGACCTCATGCTCGGCTGCGGCCTGCCCGGCGGCGAGTCCGGCGACAACATGGGCCGCATCGTCTCGGTCCTGCTCGGCCTCGACACCGTGCCCGGCACCACCATCACCCGCTACTGCTCCTCCAGCGTGCAGACCACCCGCATGGCCCTGCACGCCATCAAAGCCGGCGAAGGCGACGTGTTCGTCTCCGCAGGCGTCGAGACCGTGTCCCGCTTCGACCGCGGCACCTCCGACTCCTGGCCCGACACCCACAACCCGCTCTTCGCCGACGCCGAGGCCCGCACCGCCTCGACCGCCGAGTCCGGCACCGACACCTGGACCGACCCCCGCTCGACGGGGAACCTCCCCGACGTCTACATCGCGATGGGCCAGACCGCCGAGAACCTCGCCCGCGCCAAGGGCGTGACCCGCCAGGACATGGACCGCTTCGGCGTCCGCTCCCAGAACCTCGCCGAAGCAGCCATCGCGAGCGGGTTCTACGCGAACGAGATCACCCCGGTCACCCTGCCCGACGGCACCCTCGTCACCACCGACGACGGCCCCCGCGCCGGAGTCACCTACGAGGCGATCTCGCAGCTCAAACCGGTGTTCCGGCCGGACGGTCTGATCACCGCCGGGAACTGCTGCCCACTCAACGACGGCGCCGCCGCCCTGATCGTCACCTCCGACACCAAGGCCCGCGACCTCGGCCTCACCCCACTCGCCCGGGTGATCTCCACCGGCGTCACCGGGCTCTCACCCGAGATCATGGGCTACGGCCCCGTCGAGGCCTCCAAACAAGCCCTGCAGCGGGCAGGCATGACCATCGACGACGTCGACCTCGTCGAGATCAACGAAGCCTTCGCCGCCCAGGTCATCCCGTCCGCCCGCGACCTGGGCATCGACCCCTTCGGCGACACCCTCAACGTCCACGGCGGCGCCATCGCCGTCGGCCACCCCTTCGGCATGACCGGCGCCCGCATCACCACCACCCTGCTCAACGGCCTACGCGCACGCGACAAGAGCATCGGCCTGGAGACCATGTGCGTCGGTGGCGGACAAGGCATGGCGATCATCTACGAGAGGCTCTCCTGATGGGCAACCTGACCTTCGACTTCACCGGCCGCACCGTGGTCGTCACCGGGGCCGCCCGTGGCGTCGGACGGGCGTTGGCCGAGCGTTTCCAGACCGCGGGTGCATCGGTGGTCATGGTCGACTTCGACGCCGACGCGCTGAAGGAGACCGCGGCCGAGATCGGCGCGATCGGCATCGCCGCCGACGTCTCCGACACCGCGCAGGTGAACGACGTGCTGGAGCAGGCGGTCGCCGACACCGGGCGCCTGGACGTCGTGGTCAACAACGCGGGCATCCTGCGCGACGGCATGCTGTGGAAGCTGAGCGACGACGACTACGAGGCCGTGATGGCCGTCCACGCGGGCGGGACCTTCCGCTTCACCCGCGCCGCCGTGCCGCACTTCCGCAGGCAGGGTGGTGGCCGCGTGATCAACGTGACCTCCTACACCGGCCTGCGGGGCAATGTCGGGCAGTCGAACTACTCGATGGCGAAGGCCGGGATCATCGGGTTCACGAAGACCGCGGCGAAGGAGCTCGCCCACTTCGGCATCACCGTCAACGCGATCTCGCCGAACGCCCAGACCCGGATGATCGAGTCGATTCCCGAGGGGAAGCTCGCGGAGATGACGGCGGCGATCCCGCTGGGTCGCTTCGGCGCCCCAGTCGAGATGGCCGCCGCGGTGGCGTTCCTCGCCTCCGACGAGGCCGCCTACATCACCGGCGTGGTGCTGCCCGTGGACGGCGGGATGGCCATCTGAGGGCGGCGAGGCACCGTCAGCTGCCCGCTCGCCGATAGGTGCCCACGGCGTCGGCGCACGCGTCCATCGCGCGCTCGACGACGTCCGTGGGCCCGTTCGGCAGCCAGTGCAGCGCGCGGTGCACCCCGGCGCGGGCGAGCCAGTCGAACCGCCGGGGGTCCGCCCCGATCCCGCCCGCCGTGATGCCGACCGTGCGACCGGCCTCCGCGGCCCGGCGGTGGAGCTCCTCGAAGCGGGGCCCGAAGGACTCGTCCACCCCCATCGGCATCCACTCGTCGCCGTAGGCCAGCACCCGGTCGATCACGGTGGGGCCGTTGCCGCCCACCAGGATCGGCGGGTGCGGCTTGCGGACCGGCTTCGGCCAGGACCAGAGGGCGTCGAACGAGACGTGCTCGCCGTGGTAGCTCGCCTCGTCCTCGGTCCAGATCCGCGTGATCGCCTCGACGCGCTCCCGCATCACCGCGAACCGGGTGGCCGGATCCGTCCCGTGGTTGCGGAGCTCCGCCCGGTTCCACCCCGCTCCCACACCGAACAGGAAACGACCGCCGGAGACGTGGTCGAGGGTCGCCGTCTCCTTCGCCGTGACGATCGGGTCGCGCTGGGTGACCAGACAGATCCCGGTCCCGACCAGCAGCCGCTCCGTGCCCGCCGCCATCGCCGCGAGGGCGACGAAGGGGTCGAGGGAGCCGCTGTGCTCGGGGGTGAGCGGCCGACCGTCCGGCCCGTTCCCGGAGTCCAGAGGGATGTGCGTGTGTTCGGGGAGCAGGAAGGACTCGAAGCCCCGCTCCTCGGCCATCCGCCCGAGCCGCACCGGATCCGGGGACTCCGCCGTCAGCGAGATCCCCAACCCGACCACGAGCTCACCGTCCGCACGCACACCCGTCACATGATCGACACTACCGGCGGGGGGTGGGATCAGACGATCGCGAGGGGGTTGACCAGGGAACCGGTGGCTCCCGGCACGGGGATGGGTGCGACCGTGAACAGGAAGTCCGCTCTGCCGACCTCCGCACAGGCCGCGGCCAGGCCCTCGAGGTCGGCGTTGTCGATCAGCGGGCAGCCGAGGAAAACCAGGGTGCCGATGTGGATGGGCAGCATGAACCCGTAGGCGGGCGGAGTCACGTCCGACCCGTTGTCCGACACCAGGATCCCGACGTCACGCTCGCGCAGCCACCCGAGGACCTCCGGGTGCATGCCCTGCAGCCGCGTCTCCCCCGTCGCGTCCTCGCACTCCTGGCCACCCTCCGCCGCCCAGCGCAGGTCCCGGCCGAGGCGGATCAGCAGCGCGTCCCCGGGGGCGATCTCGACGCCCGTCCGGCGCTCGGCCTCCTCGAGCTCCGTCAACCGCACCGGCTCGTCCGCACGGACGTACCCGCCCCGCAACGCCGGGACGTCCAACAGCACGCCACGGGTGACGACCCCGCCCGCGATGCGGCTGATGTCGTTGGTGGTCGAGCCGCTCGCCGGCACCTCCGAGGCGGGCCGCCCGTTGTACATCCGCCCGTCGAAGAAGATGTGGCACAGGGCGTCCAGGTGTGTCTGGGTGGCTCCGTGCACCGACACCGCGAAGCTGTCGCTGGTGACCCCGAACCCCTCGGAGGGCACCCCCGCACCATGGTTGTCCAGACCGAGCGACGCGGGTCGCCCCCACTCGGTCGCCGCCGCGTCCGCCTCCGCCGGGGTCAGTGCCGTGACCGGTCGGGACAGGCTCACCGTGCGCCCGTCCCGCACGCTCGCCACACCGCGCAGGCGGGCGGCGGTGTCGATCAGGTTCAGCGTGCCCAACTGGTCGTCCGCTCCCCATCGACCCCAGTTGCTGACCTCGCTGAACAACGTGCGGAGGTAGTCCTCGCCCATCGGTCCGTCCACGGCCTTGTTTCCTCTCCGGTGAAGAAAGCGTGCGGGTCAGAGGTGGTGCGGTCAGCCGCCCGGGGGTACCGACGTCCGGGCCCCGAGGATGGCCTCGGTCCTGCGGCGCACGTAGTCCTTGGAGGACTCGTGGGTCAGTGCGTAGAGCTCGTCCGCCAGGATCGCCTGCACCGCTCGCTCGGCCACCGCCCGCGGCGGCGCGCCTCGTTCCGCGAGCAGGGCGTGGTTGGCCGCGCGGATCCCCTCGCCCGCCACGAGGTCGCGCTCCGCCTCGGGACCGGTGTCGGGGCGGTGCCGGTGGGTGAAGAAGCCGGTGGCGGTCAGGTCGGGCACGAGCGCGCTGATGCCCACCGCCGCCCGCCGCTCGACCAGCCCGGCCCGCACCGCCTCGGTGAACGCGAGGACCGCGTGTTTGGTCACGCCGTACATGTTGGTCGGCGCGGTGAGCGCGGCCGCCGACGCCGTGTTGACGATGTGCCCCTGCTCGCCACGCGCCAACATCCGGGGCAGGAAGGTGCGGACACCGTGGACGACGCCCCAGAGGTTGACGCCCATCCCCCACGCCCAGTCGGCGTCCTCGGCCTCCCAGATCGCCCCGCCCCGGAAGGCGTCCACCCCGGCGTTGTTGCACACGATCTGCACCGGTCCGAGGGTCGCCTCCGCCCATCCGGCCAGCTCCTCGAGCTGCGCCCGGTCGGTCACGTCGACGACCCGGGCCGCGACCACCGCACCCGGTGCCGCCCCGGCGACGCGGTCTCGCGCAGCGCCCAGCGCTGCCTCGTCCACGTCGACGAGGACGACGTTCGCCCCGCGCTCGGCGAGGACCTCCGCCAGGGCGAGCCCGATCCCCTGTGCGGCTCCTGTCACCACGGCCGTCCGACCGGCCACGGTGTCCACGTCAGCTCACCCCGGCCGGCCGTCAGCGGCGGTCGGCGACGACCGCCAGGGCGGCGGTGATCCCACCGTCGACCGGGATGACGTGCCCGGTCATATAGCGGGCGCGGTCGGAGGCGAGGAAGGCCACCAGACCCGACACGTCCTGCGGGGTGCCGAGGTAGGTGGTGGCGCTGTTGCGGATGTAGGCGGCCCGGTAGTCGTCGGGCATGTAGGCGTCGACGTTGCGGGTCAGGATGGTCGCGGGCGCGACCGCGTTGCACCGGACCCCCTGCTTGCCATACTGGACCGCGACCAGGCGCGTGAGCTCGATGACGCCCGCCTTGGACATCGCGTACGCGCTCAGCGCGACGTCGGCGGTCAGCCCTGCCACCGACGCCATGTTGACGATGCTGCCGCCGCCCTGCTCGACCATGACCGGGACCACGTGCCTGCAGCACAGGAACGGGGCGATCAGGTTGCCGCGCAGGGTCTGCGCGAGCACGTCCGGGTCGAGTGAGACCACGTCGGGGTCCTGCGCGGTGAGCTCCAGCGACGCCGCGTTGTTGTCCAGGAAGTCGATCCGGCCGAACCGGGACGTGACCTGCTCGACCAGCGAGCGGACCTGCTCCTCCTCCCGGACGTCGGTGACGATGGCGTGCGCCTGCCCGCCCGCCTCGCGGATCTCCTTCTCCACCAGCGCCGAGCGCTCGGTGTCGATGTCCGCGATCACGACGATCGCCCCGTTGCCCGCCAGCTCGTGGGCGACGGCCTCGCCCATGCCGTTGGCACCACCGGTGACGATCGCGACCTTGCCGTCGAGCTCCAGCTCCATTGCAGGATTCCTTCCGAGAAGAGGGGGGTCAGAACGACCGGGGCATCTTGAGGACGTGCTGGCCGACGTAGGAGAGGATGAGGTTCGTCGACACCGGGGCGATCTGGTAGAGCCGCGTCTCGCGGAACTTGCGCTCGATGTCGTACTCCTCGGTCATCCCGTAGCCGCCGTGGAACTGCAGCGCGGCGTTGGCGGCCTCCCAGGACGCCTCGGAGGCGAGGAGCTTGGCCATGTTGGCCTCGGCGCCGCAGTCCTCCCCGGCGTCGAACAGGTCGCAGGCGCGCCAGCGCATGAGGTCGGCCGCCTCGATGTTGATGTGGGAGCGCGCGATCGGGAACTGCACGCCCTGGTTCGCCCCGATCGGGCGGCCGAACACCTCGCGCTCCGAGACGTAGCGCCGGGTGCGTTCGACGAAGAACCGGCCGTCGCCGATGCACTCGGACGCGACGAGGATCCGCTCGGCGTTCATCCCGTCGAGGATGTGCCGGAAGCCCCCGCCCTCCTCACCGATCAGCGACGACGCCGGGATCCGGACGTCGTCGAAGAACACCTCGTTGGTCTCGTGGTTGACCATCGTGCGGATCGGGTTGGCCGAGAACCCCTCGAGCTCGCGGATGTCGATCAGGAAGACCGACAGCCCGTCCGACTTCCGGGCGACCTCGTCCTTCGGGGTGGTCCGCGCCAACAGCATCATCAGGTCCGAGTGCTGGACCCGGGAGATGAACACCTTCTGGCCGTTGACCACGTAGGAGTCGCCGTCGCGCACCGCCCGTGTGGAGATGTTGGTGGTGTCGGTGCCCGCGGTCGGCTCCGTGATCCCGAAGGCCTGCAGCCGCAGCGACCCGTCCGCGATCCGCGGGAGGTAGGCCTGCTTCTGCTCCTCGCTGCCGTGCCGCAGCAGCGCGCCCATCGTGTAGAGCTGGGCGTGCACCGGGCCCGCGCTCGCCCCGTTGGCGTGGATCTGCTCCAGGATGACCGACGCGTCCCCCAGCCCGAGGCCGAGGCCGCCGTACTCCTCCGGGACGAGGGCACCCAGGCACCCGGTCTCGGTGAGCGCCTGCACGAACTTCTCGGGGTAGCGGCGCTCGCGGTCGAGCTCGCGCCAGTACGGGTCCGGGAAGTCCTCGCAGATCCGGTCCACCGTGCTGCGCAGGTCGCGCCGCAGCTCGGACTCCTGCTTCAACGTCATCGCGGGTCAGCCTTCCCGTTCTGCTCGAACCGGGGCCCGTGGCCCCGGCGGTAGACCATCGCCGTCCGTTGGTAGGAGATGACGAGGTCGCGGTCCTGGTTGAAACCCTCGGTGTGCACGGTCACGAGCCCGAGGTACGGCCGGGACCTGGACTCCCGCAGCGCCAGGACGGTGCTGCGGGAGTGGATCGTGTCGCCCTCGAACACCGGGTGCGGGAGGGTGATGTCGGTCCAGCCCAGGTTGGCGTAGACGTTCTGCGAGATGTCCGTGACGCTCTGGCCCGCCACCAGCGACAGCGTCAGGCACGAGTTGACCAGCGGACGACCGAAGTCGGTCTTCTTGGCGTACTCGTGGTCGAAGTGCGTCGGGGCGGTGTTCTGGGTCAGCAGGGTGAACCAGATGTTGTCGGTCGTGGTGAGGGTCCGACCGAGCGGATGCTCGTAGACGTCCCCCTCCACGAAGTCCTCGAAGAATCGGCCCTGCCAGCCCGTGTGCGTCGTCATGGTGAGTCCTTCCCCTCCGCTCCGGAGGCATTCAGGCCGAGCCAGTCCCGCACCGCGGCGGTGTGCTGGCCGAGGCCGGGGACGTCCCCGTACCCGTCGATCCCCGGGGGTGCCCAGGGCGGGAGGACCGTCGAGACCGGACCGGACTGCGTACCCGTCCGGGTCCAGCGCCCCGCGAGCTGTTCGTGGTCGGGCAGCCGCTCGATGGGGTTGAGCCTGCCCGAGGCGATGTCGGCGGCGTCGAGCCGTTTGAGGACGGTGTCGCGGTCCAGGCCCGCGAGCCGGTCGGCGATGATCGCGTCGAGCACATCCCGGTTGCCGACCCTGCGCTCCTGGGACCCGAACCGCGGGTCCTCGGCCAGTTCGGGCATCCGGACGACCTCGGCGCAGAATCGCACCCATTCGCGTTCGTTCTGCACCGCGAGCAGGACCTGCGCCCCGTCCCCGGTCGTGAAGGGCCCGTAGGGCGCGATGGTGGCGTGGCTGGCCCCCATCCGCCGCGGCGCCGCGCCGCCGTGGGCCGTGTAGTACATCGGGTACAGCAACCACTCGGTCAACGAGTCGAACAGCGAGACGTCCACCGGGAGCGCCTCCCCGGTCCGGGACCGGTGGTGGATCGCGGCGAGCACGCTCGCGTACGCGTACATGCCCGCCGAGATGTCGGCGATGGAGATCCCGACCTTGGCGGGCGAGTCCTCGCCGCCGGTCAGCGAGATCAGCCCGGTCTCGCCCTGGACGAGCAGGTCGTAGGCCTTGGCGTCGGCCAGGGGCCCCCGGGTCCCGTAGCCGGACACCGAGCCCGCGATGAGCCGCGGGAACCGGGTGGACAACGTGGCCGAGTCGATCCCGAGCCTCGCGGCGGCGGACGGGGAGATGTTGTGCAGGAACACGTCGGCCCGGCCCAGCAGGGCGTCGAGGAGGCGGCGGCCGTCGGCGGACTTCGCGTCGAGCTCGACGGACTCCTTGCCCCGGTTCAGCCAGAGGAACGCGCTCGACAGCCCGTCGACCTTGCCGTCGTAGCCGCGGGCGAAGTCGCCGGTGCCCGGCCGCTCGAGCTTGATCACCCGCGCGCCGAGGTCGGCGAGCTGCCGCGTCGCGAACGGTGCGGCGACCGCCTGTTCCATGGCGACGACGAGGATGCCGTCCAGAGGTGCGGCGCTCACGTCCCGGCCCCCGCACCGGAGGTCGCCAGGGATACCCTGCGGACGAGCGCGCCGACGGAGGGCTGGTCCCGCAGGCGACGCAGGTCGGCGAACAACGCCTCGGCCCCCGTGAGCCCTCGGGTGCAGTCCAGGAACTTGACCCGCAACGCGGCCTCGTCCACCGGCCGCTCCGCGTGCCCCAGCGGGC
>NZ_JACBXB010001127.1 GCF_013870575.1 Pseudonocardia pini | reverse complement strand
CCGTCTACGTGGCGGGCGCGGAGAACGACGGCTCGTTCGGCCCCGAGCAGTACGCGCTGCTCGAGCAGACGCTCACCGAGGCCGGCGTCCGGCACACGCTGGAGACCTACCCGGCCGCCCACGGCTTCGCGGTGCCGGACAACCCGACCCACGACGACACGGCGGAGGAGCGGCACTGGGCCGCGCTGGCCGACCTCTACCGGGCCGCGCTGGCCTGAGGCCCTGTTGACCACCCCTCGGGGAGATCACCAGGCCTCCACGCAGGATTTTTCTTGATCAAAGCTGCGTGAGGGCCTGTTGATCACCGCTGAAGGGGTGGGGTGGTGGGGGTGGGGCTCAGGGGAGGTCGGGGGCGGGGAAGGGGCGGCGCTCGTCGAGCTTCAGGGAGAGCTTTCCGGCGGCGCGCCAGGCTCTCGCGGTGAGGTCCCGGTCCTCGTCGGTGACGAGGTTGCCCATGACCCGCAGGGCCACGCGCATCAGGGCCGTGGAGCGCATGCCGACCGGGCCCGCCAGCGGGAGCAGGCGGGGGAGGGTGAGGAGGCCTGCCAGCCTGCGGGCGATCGAGAAGGCCTGGCCGTAGTGCTCGCGCAGCGTGGCGGGCCAGGCGCGGTCCAGGTCCTTCTCGCCCGCGAGGAGCTCGGCGACGAGCCTGCCCGTCTCCAGCCCGTAGTCGATGCCCTCGCCGTTGAGCGGGTTGACGCACCCCGCCGCGTCCCCGACGAGTGCCCAGTTGGGCCCGGCCACGCCGGACACCGCCCCACCCATCGGGAGCAGCGCCGACCGCACGAGCCGGACCTCGCCCGAGAGCCGCCAGTCCTCCCGGCGCAGGTTCGTGTAGTGCTCGATGAGCGAGCGCAGCTGCACGTTCGCGGGCCGCTTCTCGGTGGCCAGGGTCCCGACCCCGATGTTGACCTCGCCCGTGTGCAGCGGGAACACCCAGCCGTAGCCCGCGAGCACCTCGTCCGAGGTGCCGCGCAGCTCCAGGTGCGAGGAGATCCACGGGTCGTCGTGGCGCTCGGACCGGATGTACCCGCGCGCCGCGACGCCGTAGGCCGTGTCCTGGTGCCAGACCCGGCCGAGCACCCGGCCCAGCGTGGACCGGGCGCCGTCGGCGACGACGAGGCGTTGGCAGGCGATGGTGCGGCCGTCGGCGAAGGTGACGCCGGAGACGCGCTCGCCGTCCCGCTCGACGGCCACCGCCTTGCCGACCACCCCGACGGCCCCGGACTCGAGCGCCACCTCGCGGATCCGGTCGTCGAGCTCGGTGCGAGCCACCG
>NZ_JACBXB010001126.1 GCF_013870575.1 Pseudonocardia pini | reverse complement strand
TTCGGCGACCGGCCCACGATCACCGTGGCGGGCGTCGAGGCGCCGATCCGGCGGCTGAAGCTGGTGGAGCTCGCCGTCGACCTGGCCAACCACCCCGGGGGCCTGCCCCGCGCGGTGCTGCAGGACCGGCTGTTCCCCGAGGCGGACCGCCGCCGCAGCGGCAACCACTTCCGGCAGGTGCTGTTCAAGCTCCGGGAGCTGACCGGTCTGTCCCCGGATCGGCTCGACCAGGACCGGATCATGCTGCCGCCCGGCCAGGTGGTCTCCGACGACCGTCTGTTCGAGGAGCGCCTGGCCACGGGCCGCGGGCGGGCACCCGGCGAGTCGCGGGCGGTGCTCAAGTCCGCGCTCGACCTCGTGACCGGCCCGTTCCTGCCGTCCAGCGACCTGGAGTGGGTGGCCGACCGACGGCACTACCTCGACGTGCTGTTCTCCGAGTCGGTGATGGCACTGATCCGGGCGACCGCCGAGCGGGGCAAGGAAGGTGACCCGGGAGCCGATCCCGACGAGATCCTGGCGACCTGTCGGCGGCTGATCGCGGTCAACCCCTACAGCGTCGACGGATACGGATTGATGATCCGCACGCACCTGCGGTTGGGGAACCGGGCCGCCGCGGCGGCGGGCTACCGCCAGGCGGTCGTGGCGCTCGCCGAGATCGGCGTCGAGCCGCCCGTCGAGCTGGCCGTGCTGATCCGATAACGCGGGGATAACAGCAGCTCGGGAGGCTCGTCCCGTCGTCGGGAGGAGTCGCGTGACCGAGTCGCCGTTGGCCGGTGTCCGAGTGGTGGAACTGGCCCAGTACGTGTTCGTGCCGAGTGTCGGGGCCTTGCTGGCCGACCTGGGGGCGGACGTGGTCCGCATCGAGCATCCCACCCGACCGGACCCCTACCGCGGGCTGACCACCCAGGGGGCGGACAACTCCGACGGCGGACGCGCGGGCCGCTGGGCGCAGACGAACCGGGGGAAACGGAGCCTCGGCCTGGACGTCAAGAGCGCGGCCGGGCGGGAGGTGTTCGGCAGGGTCACCGCGGACGCGGACGTCCTGCTCACCAGCCTTCGTCTCGGGGCGCTGCGCAGGCTCGGAGCGACGGCGAAGGAGCTGATGGCGCGCAACCCGCGACTGGTCTACGCCCGCGGGGACGCCTACGGCCCCGCGGGACCCGAGGGCGACGCCCCGGGCTACGACATCACCGCTTTCTGGGCTCGGGGCGGCATCGGGGACCTGCTCACCGAACCCGGAGCCCCGATGCTGGCCCGCCAGCCCGCGGCCTTCGGCGA
>NZ_JACBXB010001125.1 GCF_013870575.1 Pseudonocardia pini | reverse complement strand
TGAAGCGCCCCGGGTGTGGTGGAGGCTCTGGGATGTCCCGGATTCGGTGGAGTCTCGTGGCTGGAACCTAGGCCACGACGATCTTGCTCTGAGTCTCGAACTCTAGCGGTGAGAGCCAGCCCAACGCGCTGTGGCGACGGCGCCGGTTGTGCCAGACCTCGAGGTACTCAAAGATCGCGTTGGCCAGCTCGATGCGCGTCCTCCACCTCCGCCGGTCGAGCAACTCGACTTGCATCCGCGACCAGAACGACTCGATGACGGCGTTGTCGAAGCAGTCCGCGATGCTGCCCATCGACGGCACCAGCCCGGAGGCCTTGGCCCTGTCGGTGAAGGCCCAGGACCCGAACTGCGTCCCGCGGTCGGAGTGGATCACTGCGCCGGCAGGAGGGTTGCGAGACTCGATGGCCATCCCCAGCGCGTTCGTGACCAGCGCCGCAGTGGGCGAGGCATCGATCGACCAGCCCACGACTCGACGCGAGTACACGTCGAGCACCACCGCGCAGTAGACCTTGCCCTCCCTCGTCGGGTGCTCGGTGATGTCGGTGACCCACAGCTGGTTCGGGCCTTGGCGGGCGAAGTCCCGGTCCACCAGGTCCTTCGCGATCAAGTCAGGGCGAGGTCGCTTCCACCGGGCTCGCCCGGTCACGCCTCGGATGCCGTTGCGCGCCATCAGCATCTCCACCGCGTTGTGCCCGACGGTGATGCCGCGACCGAGGACGAGCTCGGCGTGGACCCGCCTCACACCGTAGGTGCCCTTCGACGCGTGGTGCACCTCGCGGATCTGGTCGACCAGCCAGGCGTGTCGGATCGCCCTCGCCGACACGGGCCGAGTCAGCGCGGCGTAGAAGCCCGACTCGGCCACACCCAGAACTCGAGTGGCCAACTGGACCGGAAGCCCTTCACCGGCCATCACCGCGATCGCCTCGTACCGCCTTTTGGGGGCACCACCTTCCCCAGCAGCTCCGTGGCGCGCCGGTGGATCGCCAGCTCGGTCTCCAACTCCGCGATCCGCCGCTTGGCGGCGGTCAACTCGGACTTCTCGCCACTGCTCAGGCCCGGCTGCAAACCCTTGTCGATGCGGTCCTGTCGGCGCCATGAGTAGATCGACTGCGCGCTGATCCCGAGATCACGCGCGACGTCGACCACCGGTCGCCCGGCCTCGACGAGATCGAGCACCTTGCGCCGGAACTCCGGCGGATACCCACGCCTGCCCACGAACCCTCCTCGGGGGTCACATGACCAGAATTCCAGCTACCCGACTCCACCGAATCCGGGGCCAACCA
>NZ_JACBXB010001124.1 GCF_013870575.1 Pseudonocardia pini | reverse complement strand
CCGCGACCGTGCGGTCCCGGTTGCCGAGCACCTGCCCCACGCCGACCAGGACCGGCGATCTCTCCGCGACCACCGGCGAAACCTAGTACAGCGCGTGGCGGGGAGGCCGGGCGGGAGCGGAGCGTGATCGAACCGTGGCCCAGGGCCCCGGACGGAACGCACAGGAGGCGCACAGGAACCGCCCACGGCTCGCACAGCCCGGTCGTCCAGGGTCTCCTACCATGACCGAGGTGAGCGACCAGTCCGCACCACTCCGCCGCGCCGACGGGAGCCCCGTCCGCGTCCTCGTGGTGGACGACGAGGCCACGCTCTCCGACCTGCTGTCGATGGCCCTGCGCTACGAGGGCTGGGAGGTCCGTTCCGCGGGGGACGGGCTCACCGCCGTCCGCACCGCCCGGGACTTCACACCCGACGCCGTCGTCCTCGACATCATGCTGCCGGACCTCGACGGCCTGGAGGTGCTGCGCAGGCTCCGCGCGGACAGCCCCGAGGTGCCGGTCCTGTTCCTCACCGCCAAGGACGCCGTCGAGGACCGGGTGGCGGGGCTGACGGCGGGCGGGGACGACTACGTCACGAAGCCGTTCAGCCTCGAGGAGCTGGTCGCCCGGCTGCGCGGGTTGCTGCGCCGCGCGGGGATGACGGCGGCGCGGCAGGGTTCCGAGCTCGTCGTCGGCGACCTGGTGCTCGACGAGGACTCGCACGAGGTCCGCCGCGGCGGTGCGGACGTCGAGCTCACCGCCACCGAGTTCGAGCTGCTCCGCTTCCTGATGCGCAACCCCAAGCGGGTGCTGTCCAAGGCGCAGATCCTGGACCGGGTGTGGCACTACGACTTCGGGGGCCAGTCCAACGTCGTCGAGCTGTACGTGTCCTACCTGCGCAAGAAGATCGACGTCGGCCGCTCACCCATGATCCACACCGTGCGTGGGGCCGGGTACGTCCTGAAGCCCGCCGTCCCCGCATGACGACGACATGGCCCGGGTGACCGATCGCGGCCGGACGTTGCGCGCCCGGCTGGTCGCGACCGTCCTGCTGCTGCTCGCACTCGTCGCCGCCGTCATCGGGGTCGCGACGACACTCGCGTTGCGCGGTTTCCTCTACGGCCAGCTCGACGGCGACGTCATGGGCGCCGCGAGCCGGTTCGCCGTCTCGCGGTCCGAGCCCGCCCCGCCCGGAGCGCCGGACGACTTCCTCGGTCCCGCGCAGAAGCCCCGGACGATCGGCGCCGTGGTGACCGGCGACGCGGCGCCCTGCACCGCGGTGACGGACCGCCGCGGCCCGCCGAGCG
>NZ_JACBXB010001123.1 GCF_013870575.1 Pseudonocardia pini | reverse complement strand
CGTCGAGGCCGGCGATGAGACCGGCCTCGGACAGGCGCGGGGCGGCGAACGGGTCGGCCAGGTACAGCCCGTCGACGACGAGCGCCGAGCCACCGGAGATCCGGACGCGGCCGGCGTCGACGGCGCGCAGGACGGCGCGGTCGCGGTGGGTGAGCGCCGGGACGCCGGGGACGAGGGTGATCTGAGCGGACATCGGTCTCTCCTTCCGTCCTGGCGCCGGGCGGTCCCGGTGTCGGGTCGAACGGGAGGAAGCATCCCGCTCCGCCGAGCCCGCCACGATGAGGCAGGCCCCACTCCTGCGGGGGCCGGCCCGCGGACCCGGGTGGGGGCAGGCCCCCGCTCGGACCGCGCGCTCGTCAGCCCGTCAGGTTCACCGCGGTGAGGGTGCCGCTGTTCAGGTTGGTGACGTACGCCTTCCCGCCGTCCGGCGCGACGGCGAGGCTGGTCGGGGCCTCGCCGGTGGGCAGCGTGGCGGTGACCGTCCAGGTCGCGGCGTCGACCACCGTGAGGGTGTCGCCCTCGACCGCGGTGACGTAGACGAACCGGCCGTCGGGTGCCCAGGCGACGTCCTGCGGCTTCCTGCCGACCGGGACCGCCGCGGTCACCTTCTCGGTCACCGCGTCGATGACCGTCAGCGAGTCGCTGTCGTAGTTGACGTTGACGACCACGGAGCCGTTCGGCGCCACCTCGAGGCTGTGCGGACTGACCTGCACCGGCACCTCCCCGAGCACGGTGTCGTCGGCGGTGTCGATGATCGAGATGACGCCCGACTCGTGGTTGGCGGTGTAGGCCCTGGCCCCGTCGGGGGAGAAGGTCACCCAGTGCGGGTTCGGCGCGACCTTGATGTCGTGCACCAGCGTGGTGGTCGCGGTGTCGATCACGCTGACCGTGCCGGAGTCGTGGTTGGGCACGTACAGCTTCGAGCCGTCCGGCGTGACGGCGAGGGCGAACGGCCGGGTGCCGACGGGGATGGTCGAGGTGATCGTGTTGGTGGTCGTGTCGAGCACACCGACGACGTTGATGGTCTTCTGGTCGTTGTAGATCGAGACGTAGACCCGTTTGCCGTCGGGTGCGAAGGCCAGGTACTGGGGCGGTCCGGCCTGCACCGGGATCGTCGCGACGACCTTGTCGACCGAGGTGTCCATGACGGTGACGATGCCCGCGGCGCGGTTGGCGACGTAGGCCAGCCTGCCGTTGGGCGACATCGCGATGAAGCCGGGGGTCGGGCCCACCGGGATCGTGGCCCCCAGCGACGGGATGGGCACGCTGGTGGCGACCTCGCGCTCGG
>NZ_JACBXB010001122.1 GCF_013870575.1 Pseudonocardia pini | reverse complement strand
GTGTCGTTCCGGACCGCCTGCGAGGCGCCCGAGGCGCGACCCCTGGTCGAGGTCCGTCCAGGCCGTGATCCGTCCATCGGTGACCAGCTCGCGGTAGGTGACGGCGCCGTCGGGGAAGCTGAGCGCGGGCGCGTCGGTGGGGTCGTGCAGGGCGGGGAGGAGCATCAGAACACCGTGCCGGGGTTGAGGATCCCGTCGGGATCGAGGGCCTTCTTGATCGTCTGTTGCAGTGTGAGCGACCCGGGATCGAGCTCGCGACGCAGTCCCTCGCGCTTGAGCTGCCCGATGCCGTGCTCGCCGGTCACCGTGCCGCCCAGGGCGATCGCCGCGTCGACGATCTCGTCGAAGGCGAGCAGGGCCCGGTCCTTCGCCGCCGCGTCCCCGGGCGGGACCATGATCAGCGGGTGCAGGTTGCCGTCGCCCGCGTGTGCGACGGTCCCGACCAGGGTGTCGTGGCGCGCCGCGATCTCCTCGACCCGGGTGAGCATCTCGGCGAGGTGTCGGCGCGGCAGGCAGACGTCCTCGGTGATCTGGTGGTTCCCCAGCCGTTCGAAGGCGGGGTAGGCGAGCCTGCGGGCCGCGAACAGGGCGTCCGCCTCGACGGGGTCGGTGGAGATCATCGCGTCGCGGGCCCCGTGGGCGGCGAAGGCGGCGAGGATGCCCTCGGCCTCCGCCGTCGCGGCGGGCTCGGGGAGGTCGGTCTGGGCGATCAGCAGGGCCGCGGCGTCCTCCGGCAGGCCCATGTTCTTCCAGTCGTTCACCGCGCGCAGGCACTTCTGGTCGACCAGCTCGAAGATCGCGGGTTCCAGACCGGCGACCGCGACGGCCGCGACCGCCTCACCGGTCGCGGTGAGGGAGTCGAAGAACCCGACGACCGTGCGCGGCACCGTGGTCCGCTGCGGCCGCAGCCGCACGGTCACCTCGGTGACCACGCCGAGCGTGCCCTCCGAGCCCACCAGCAGCCCGACCAGGTCGTACCCGGCCACGCCCTTGGCCGTCCGCCTGCCCACCCGGACGATCTCCCCGGTCGCCGTCACGATCTGCAGGGCGAGCACGTAGTCCCTGGTCACGCCGTACTTCACACAGCACAACCCGCCGGCGTCGGTGGCCACGTTGCCGCCGATCGTCGACCACGGCGAGCTCGCCGGGTCCGGCGGGTACCAGAGGCCCTCCTTCGCGGCGGCGGCGCGCAGGTCGTCGTTGACCACCCCGGGCTGGACGACGGCGAGCCGCTCGCCGACGTCGATCTCGACGATCTCCCGCATGGCCTCCAGGGCCAGGACCAGGCCGC
>NZ_JACBXB010001121.1 GCF_013870575.1 Pseudonocardia pini | reverse complement strand
GGGGCGGTCTCGGCCTCGAGGACCTGCGTCCCCCCGGCCACGGTCGCAGGCTCGGCGAGCGGGCCCTCGGACACTCCGGCCATACCCGGCTCCCTGGTCACGTCGTCGGCTCCGGCGTTCATCGACGGAGCCTGGGGTTGAAGTAGCCGTACGAGACGTCGACGACGAGGTTGACGATCAGCACCGCGACGGCGCTCACCATCACGATCCCGAGGATCACCGGGATGTCGCGCTGGTTGACCGCGGTGACGGCGAGGCTCCCGAAACCGGGGAGCGCGAACACGAACTCGACGGTCACGGCGCCCGCGAGCACCCTGCCGGCCTGGAGGCCGAGGATGGTCACGATCGGCACTCCCGCGTTCTTCAGGGCGTGCTTGCCGACGATCATGGGTGAGCGCAGCCCTTGGCCCGCACGGTGCGCACGAAGTCCATCCCGAGGGTGTCGACCATCGCGGCCCGGGTCTGCCTGGCGAGCTCCGCGCCCGAGATCGCGGCGAGCGCGATGGCGGGGAGGACGAGGTGGTTCAGCCACTCCCCGAACCCCTCCTCCCCCAGGGCGCTGTACCCGGTGGCGGGGAAGACCGCGGAGCTGACCGCGAAGATCAGCACGAGGACGAGGCCGATGACGAAGGGCGGCACCGCCATCAGCACCGACGCGATCGCCGTGACGAACCGGTCGAGCGCGCTGTTCGGCCGCAGCGCCGCGGCGATGCCGAGCGGGATCCCGACCAGCATGGCGATGACCAGCGTGACGAGCGCCAGCGACAGGGTCACCGGGACCCGTTCGAAGATCAGGCTCGAGACCGACTGGCTGGACAGCAGCGAGTCACCCAGGTTGCCCTGCACGGCGTTGCCGAGCCAGAGCACGTAGCGGAGCAGCAGGGGCTTGTCGAGCCCCAGCCGCTCGGCGGCCGCCGCGATCTCCTCGGGAGTGGCGTTCTCCCCGGCGGCCGCCCGAGCCGCGTCCCCCTCCATCAGGTCCAGCAGCACGAAGACGAAGAAGCTCAGGGCGATCAGCAGCGGGATGGCGGAGAGCAGTCTCCGCGCGACGATGCGCAGCATGGGTCACGCTCCCGATTCGGCGGGGACGGAGGACTGCGTGGCCCGAGTGGTCCGGGCGTCCGTGCCGGACGGGGCCGTGTGCCGCCCGGACCGACGACCCCGGCTCGGCTTCGCGCTGGGGATGGCGGACAGGAGCTGGCGGGTGTATGGGTGCTTCGGGTCGCTGAAGAGCTGCTCGGTCGGTCCGATCTCGACGATCTCGCCGTGCTGCATGACGGCCGTGCGGTGC
>NZ_JACBXB010001120.1 GCF_013870575.1 Pseudonocardia pini | reverse complement strand
AGCCGGGACGCCCGTCCGGGGTCTGCTCCCAGTCGGTGCCCTGCCCACCACCGCCGTGCACGAGGATCACGGGTGGTTCGGTGGCCTCCGCGGGAGTCCGCAGGCCGACGTACATCGCGTCGTCGACGCCCTCGCCCAGCCACCGGAACCCGCTCGGTGTGGTCCGCACGGCGCTCAGAGCGCCAGCTGCTCGGCCGCGGGACCGCCTCGGATCCAGGCGATGCGTTCCTCGAGTGCGGTCACCGTGTGCTCCGCACCGACCACGACGTAGAACCGCTCCGCCAGGATGGCGTCCACGACCATGCCCGCGATCTCCGGGATCTCGATCGCCATGACCTCGTTGCCCGCCCTGATCGCGTCGAGCACCTTGACCCGGTCCGGGTCGGCGTCCGTCGCGGCGACCCCCCTCGGGCGGTTGCGCTCGGACTCGGTCATCCGGGTCCGGGCGATGGGCGCGAGCAGCGACACGTGGATGTCCTCGCCGCCGGCACGCAGCTCCATGTCGAGGCTCTCGCTGAGACCGAGCACCGCGAACTTCGAGGTGATGTACGGGGCGAAGGTCGGCAGGGAGGCGGAGAACGAGGCGCCGGAACCGGTGTTGACGATGTGCCCCTCACCCTGCTGCCGCATCAGCGGCAGGAAGGTCCGGCAGCCGTGGATCACGCCCCACACGTTCACGTCGAGCACCCACTGCCAGCTCGCGGTGGGGATGTCCGCGAACCGGGCGCCGGTCTCCACGCCGGCGTTGTTGCACAACACGTGCACGGCGCCGAAGGCCTCGAGGGTCCGCTCGGCGAGGTGCTGGACCTCCGCCTCGTGCCGGACGTCGGTGCGGACCCCGATCGCCTCGGCACCGCCGGCCCGGACCTCGTCGACGGCGGCCGCCAGCGGGCCCTCCTCCACGTCGGCGAGGACCACCTTCATGCCCTCGGCCGCGAACCGGTCGACGAGCCCGCGCCCGACACCGCTCGCGGCCCCCGTCACCACGGCGACCCTGCCGCTCAACGACTTCACCCGTCAGTCCTCCAGTCCGCCCGTGTGCCGCGCCACGTCCGGGAACGGCATGCGTCGGATCCTCGGCCCGCGAGCCACCGGCCCGTAGCGCAGGACTACGTGTTCCGACTACGCGCTCGCCGGGGGCAGGCCCGCCCAGGCCCGGCGCAGCAACCCGGTGATCCCGTCCACGGTGACCGGCGCCGGGTTGGCGTACGGCGCGGCGACCGCCAGTTCGACGGCCCGCGGCAGGTCGGCCTCGGCCAGGCCGAGAGCGCGCAGGCTCGTGGGCGCCCCGA
>NZ_JACBXB010001119.1 GCF_013870575.1 Pseudonocardia pini | reverse complement strand
GGGTGTGGGTGTCCGCGAACAGCGCCCTCTCCGAGGCGACGAGGAAGTCGCAGCCCAGGGCGATCTCGAGGCCGCCGGTGAACGCGGGCCCGTTGACCGCGCCGACGATCGGCGTGCGCATCAGGCCCACCTGCTCGATCGCCGGCGTGTCGCGGTGCCTGCGGAAGTAGGCGGCGCCCTCGGCGGCGGCCTGCTTGAGGTCGACGCCCGCGCAGAACGCCGGGTCGGCCCCCGTGAGCACGACGGCGCGCACGGACTCGGCCTCGTCCGCCTCCCGCAGCGCCGCGTACAGGGTCTCGATCAGGTCGCCACCGAGCGCGTTGCGCGCCTCGGGACGGTTCATCGTGAGGATCCGGACCGCACCGCGGTCCTCGGTCAGCACCACCGGGCTCATGTGCGTACCACCGATCCGGCGCGCACCCGGCGCGCGATCTCGTCCAGCAGGGTCGGGTCGCCCTCGTAGGGCGTGTAGAGCGAGCAGCGGTCGAAGAGGTCGCCGTAGCGACGGAGCAGCTCGGGGGCGATCGCGTCCGGCTCGCCGACGACGGCGAAGGCGCCCAGCACGTCGTCGTCGACCAGGGTGGCCATCCGCTCCCACTCCCCCTGCCGGGAGAGTGCGTGCAGCTCCTCGCCGAGCGCACCCCAGCCGTGCAGCTCCAGCACCCCGCGGTAGGCGGGCGTCGAGCCGTAGAAGGCGATCTGCCTCCGGGCGCCGCGCAGCGCCCCCTCGAAGGCCTGCTCGGTGCTGCCCGTTACCACCATCGGGGACCCGACCAGGGCGAAGTCCCCGCCGAGCGCACGGCCGCGGGCCCGCTCGAGCGCGGGCACGGTGACCTCGCGCAGGTACCGCTCGGTGGTGAAGCCGTGGCAGAGCAGGCCGTCGGCGACCTCGCCCGCGGTCGCGGTCATCGCGGACCCGACGGCGGCGAGCAGGATCCGCGGCGGCCCGAACCCGTGCGGCTCGGGGACGAACATCGGCGTCATCAGGGTGTGGGTGTAGAACTCGCCCGCGAAGTCCAGCGGGGTCCCGTCCGCCCACGAGGCCCAGATCGCCCGCAGCGCCAGCACGTACTCGCGCATCCGCGCGGCGGGCTGCGACCACGGCATCGAGAACCGGCGGGTGATGTGCGCCTTGACCTGCGAGCCCAGCCCGAGCTGCAGCCTGCCGCCGGAGAGCGCCTGCAGGCCGTGCGCGGTCGAGGCGAGGCTCATCGGGTTGCGGGCGAACGCCAGCGCGATCGACGTGCCCAGGTCCACCCGCTCGGTCACGGTGGCGGCAAGGGCGAGGGCCAGG
>NZ_JACBXB010001118.1 GCF_013870575.1 Pseudonocardia pini | reverse complement strand
GGGCGAGCCGCACCCGGTCTCGGGCCTGCACGGGCGGGGCTCCGGCGACCTGCTCGACGCGATCCTCGAGACGCTCCCGGAGACCCCGCGCGAGACCTTCGGCAACCAGCTCGGCGGCCCGCGCCGCGTGGCGCTGGTCGGCAAGCCGAACGTCGGCAAGTCCTCGTTGCTCAACCGGGTGTCCGGCGAGGTCCGCTCCGTGGTGCACGACGTCGCGGGCACGACCGTCGACCCCGTCGACTCCCTCGTGGAGCTCGACGGCGAGATCTTCCGCTTCGTCGACACGGCGGGCCTGCGCAAGCGGGTCAAGACGGCGTCGGGCATGGAGTACTACGCCTCGCTGCGGACCCAGGCGGCGATCGAGGCGGCCGAGGTCGCCCTCGTGCTGCTCGACGCCAGTGAGCCGATCTCCGAGCAGGACCAGCGCGTGCTCACCATGGTCGAGGAGGCCGGGCGGGCGCTCGTGATCGTGTTCAACAAGTGGGACCTCGTCGACGAGGACCGCAGGCTGGCGATGAAGCGCGAGCTGGAGCGGGACCTCGTGCGGGTGCGCTGGGCGGAGACGGTCAACATCTCCGCGCTGACCGGCCGCGCCACCTCCCGGATCGCCCCGGCGATGCGGACCGCGCTGAGCTCGTGGGACCAGCGGATCCCGACCGGACAGCTGAACAGCTGGCTGTCCGACGTCATCGCCGCCACCCCGCCGCCGGTTCGCGGCGGCAAGCAGCCCAAGGTCCTCTTCGCCACCCAGGCGGCCACCCGTCCGCCCACGTTCGTGCTGTTCACGAGCGGTTTCCTCGAGGCGGGCTACCGCCGGTTCCTGGAGCGGCGGCTGCGCGAGGAGTTCGGCTTCGCCGGCTCCCCGATCCGGCTCTCCGTGCGGGTCCGGGAGAAGCGGGAGCGGAAGGGCAAGCGCCGCTGAGTAGGCTCGGCGCATGTCCGAGCCGGTGCGCGTCGTCCTCGCGGACGACGAGGCACTGCTCCGGATGGGTCTGCGGACCGTGTTGGAGGCCCGCGGCACCGTCGTGGTCGTCGGGGAGGCGGCCGACGGGCGCGGCCTGATCGAGGCCGTCGAGGAGCACCGTCCGGACGTCGTGCTGGCGGACGTCCAGATGCCCGGGATGACCGGCCTGGAGGCGCTCGCCGTGCTCTGTGCGCGGCCGGACGCCGTGCCCGCCGCGGTGCTCACCACCTTCGACCTGGACGACTACGTGGCCGAGGCGCTGCGCATCGGCGTCCAGGGGTTCCTCCTCAAGGACGCCGAGCCCGAGGCGCTCATCCGCGCCGTGCGGGACC
>NZ_JACBXB010000111.1 GCF_013870575.1 Pseudonocardia pini | reverse complement strand
TCCCAGCCGAAGGCCTTGCCCGGTCCGAAGCCGCCCGGGTGGTGCGGACGCCGTGTCATGACTCCTTGGTACCCCAGGAGGGTGGTGTCTGGCACCGATGAGCGGTGGGATTGCCCCGGTCGGCCGCACCAGGCTCAGGGGAGTCTCAGCGTGGAGCCGATGTGCGCAGTGCGCACCGGCCGTTCCATCTGGTGGCTCCGCGGTCGACCGGGCGTGTTCGCGCTGTCTACGCTGCCCGAGTCCCTCACCGGGGACGCACCCACGTCCGAGGTGAACGAGGAGCCGGATGTTCTCGAAAGTCTTGGTGGCCAACCGCGGCGAGATCGCGATCAGGGCCTTCCGGGCCGCGTTCGAGCTGGGCATCTCCACGGTGGCGGTCTTCCCGTACGAGGACCGCAACTCGCTGCACCGCGCGAAGGCCGACGAGTCCTACCTGATCGGCGAGCGCGGCCACCCCGTGCGCGCCTACCTCTCGGTGGAGGAGGTCATCGAGGCCGCGAGGAAGGCGGGTGCCGACGCCGTCTACCCCGGCTACGGCTTCCTGTCCGAGAACCCCGACCTGGCCGCGGCCTGCGCCGAGGCGGATGCCGGTGGTGGAACGGCGGCGGGTGCTGCCGGGGTTCTGCGGAGCCATGGTGACCTCCTACGGGGGTCGGCGGCCGACGGAGTCGGTGGGGCGGGTGGGCTCGGGTCGCCCGGCGTCAGCCGGTCCCGCCGGGGGCGCGGACGGGCGCGAGCCTGCTGACCTTCCAGCCCTCGTCCGTGTGGGTCATCTCGAGCTGCAGGCGCTGCCGGGTGGTGAGGGGCGGCCGGCCCTCCGGGGTGACCTGCACGTCCACCCCGACCAGCACGCGGGCGATCCCGGCCTGCTCGTTCAGCTCGCCGACCGCGGCGTCGGAGACCGTGGCGGTGGTGGTCCGCCGCGCCTGCCCCACGAACTCCGCGTACTGGGCGCGGTTGTCGCGGAACTCCTCCAGCACGGCGCCGGTGGAGGCCTGCTCCCACCGGTCCAGGCCGCCGTCGACGTCCTGGTGGTCGAGGGTGTTGAGGCTGATCGCCGCCTGCCGGGCGGCGACGAGCACGTCGTCTCGCACCTCGGCCGACGAGCGCGCGGAGCTGGTCAGCGTGGTCAGCCAGAGCACGCCGAACACCAGCGCGGCGACGAGTGCCACCGCGGCGGCGACCTGCAGCGCCCGACCCCGCCTCGGCGGGGCGGGGCTCGGGGGCGGGGTGTCCAGGAGCGCGGTCATGGTGGTCTCCATCCGGTCGGCGGGGAGCGACCTCAGGCGAGGATCCCGGCGGGAGTGCCGAGAGGCAGGATCGGTAGCGGGGCGGGACCGTCGGAACCCGACGGCAGCGGCTGGTCGGCCGACGGGTTCCCGCCGGCGGTGGCCGGTGGGCGGGGCGTGGTCGAGTCCTTCAGCCGTGGGGAGTTCTGCGCGCCCCGGACACCGGTGGGGCTCCCCGGCGGCTCGGCGCAGTAGGCGTCGGCGTTCGCGGGGACGTCCCGGACGTCGTCGCCCGGGCGGTGCTCGGTGTCGTACCCGGCCACGCACGGCACCGGGTCGAAGACGTCGAGCACCAGGCCGAGGTGGGCGGTGCCGTCGTTCGGCGCCACCGTGTACGAGTTCGCGATGACGCCCGGGTAGGTCACCAGGATCTGGTCCAGGTTCGCCTGCCGGGGCTCGGCGATCCGGGAGACCGTGAGCAGGTTCGCCACCGTCTCCGACAGCCCCCCGCCGCTCTCCCGCAGCAGCGCGCGGATCTCGTCCGACGCCTGCGGTGCGGTCTGGATCAGCCTGCGCAGGTCCGGGTCCGAGGTCTTCAGCTGCTCGGCGATGAGCCTCAGCGACGAGCTGAAGTCGGCGAACTGGCCTGCGGTCTCGTTCTGCGTGGTCAGCACGGTGCGGCCGTCGCGGAGCAGGTCCCTGGTCTGGGGCAGCGCGTCGATCGCGGACCGCGAGAACTCGTCCGTCGCGTCGAGCAGCCGCTGCAGCGGCACCCCGGTGTTCGCGAAGCCCTGCCCGAGCTCGGAGACCACGGTCTGCAGACTGTCGAGCGGGACCGAGCGGACGAAGCCGTCGAGGCTGGTCACGACCTCGTCCACCTGCACCGGGAGCGTCACCCGGGAGCCGGGGACGACCGTGCCCGACGCGAGCGCGGGGCCGCCGTCCGACGTCGGCTGCAGGTCCACGTACTGCTCCCCGATCGCGGACAGGCTCCGGACGGCGGCGTTCAGGTCGGCCGGGATGTCCGGGCCTCCGCGGTCCAGGTCGAGCTGGACGTCGACGCCGTCCGCGGTCAGGGTCAGCGGCCCGACCCGTCCCACGCTGACGCCGCGGTAGGTCACGTCGGCACCGGTGAAGATGCCGCCGGAGTCGGCGAGCCGCAGGGTGACCGGGTAGGTGGTGGCGCCGAAGATCCGACCGAGGTCGGCGTAGCGGAACCCGACGTAGCCGACACCGACCACGGTGACGACCAGCAGCGCGAGCAGCTGGACGCGCACGGTCCTCGAGATCACCGGCCACCTCCGAGGAGCCCGCCGAGCAGACCGCCCCGGCCGCCGGAGCCGTCCGTGGGTCCCGGCGGGACCGGGGTGTCCGTCGGCGGGGTCGGCGAGGTCCCGTTCTGCTGGGCCTGCCCGGTCGTGGTGGGGACCGGGCCCAGCAGGGGGACCTGCGGTTCGCCGGTGCCGTCGCCGGCGACGAGGGGGGCGAGCAGCTGTGCGGTGGGCGGCAGCTGGGAGAGCAGCGGCAGGTCGGGGGTGAGCGGGCCGTTGGCGGTCAGGAGCCGGTCGAGCAGGTTCTTCAGGTCGAGGTCCACTCGCACGTACAGGTTCGCGTAGTCCCCCGCGAACGCGTCCTTGCCCGCGTCGGTGAAGGGGAAGGACCCGATGAGCTGCAACGAGTTCGGCAGGTCCTGCCCGGACTCGGCGAGCGTGGCCAGGGTCGGCTGCAGCGCCTTCAGGTCGGCGAGGACGTCGTCTCGGCTGCGGTCGATCGCGTCCGTGGCCGTGCCGGAGAGCCGGTCCAGGGCGCGCAGCATGTCGACGAGCTGCTCGCGCTGGCGCTCCAGCTCGGCGAGGCCCGGCTCCAGGTCGTCGAGCGCGGTCTCGATCTGCGGGCGCCGGTCGTCGAGCGTGGCGGAGAGCCGGTTGAGGCCGTCGAGGGCGCGGGTGATCTCGCCCTTCCGGTCGTCCAGGGCGCCGACGAGGGTGTCCAGGTCGTCCAGCAGCGAGCGGATCTGGGGCTCGCGGCCGGACAGCGCGGTGTTCAGCTCGGTGGAGATCGTCTTGATCTGCGCGACGCCGCCGCCGTTGAGCAGCAGGGACAGCGCACCGAAGACCTCCTCCACCTCGACGGCCCGGCCCGAGCGCTCGAGCGGGATGGTCGCGCCGTCGGCGAGGGTGCCGGTCCCGCCCTGGGCCGGGGCGGCCAGCTCGACGAACTTCTCCCCGAGCAGCGAGGTGGTGCGCACCCGGGCGGTCGCGTCGGCGGGCAGCGACACCGCGCCGTTGACCGCGACCGTGACCCGGGCGTTCCAGCTCTGCGGGTCGACGGCGATGGACCGGACGGTGCCGACGTCGACGTCCGCGACCTTGACGAGCGACTGCGGGACGAGGTCCACGACGTCCGGGAACTCGATGGTCACGGTGTAGGGCTCCTCGCCGAGGTCGGCACCACCGGGGAGCTCGACGCCGCGGAGGCCGCCGGAGAGGACGCCGCAGCCGCTGAGGGCGAACGTCGCCACGGTCAACGCCGCCGCGAGCCGACGGCGCGCACCGGCCGGGCGGTGTCCGACTCGCGCGCCCTGGTGTCCGACTCGCGGGGTCACGAGCCACCTCCGAACAGGTTCGAGAAGAACCCGCCGATGCCGCCGCCCTGGTCCTGCTGTGCGGGGGCCCGGGTCGGGGCCGCGGGCAGCGGGAGGGCCGGGGCGGAGCCGGGCTGCTGGGCGGGCGCCGCCGGATTCGGGTTCTGGGCGGTGGGCAGCGAGATGGTGGGGATCGCCAGGCCGGCGACGGGGACGGGCTCGCCCTTGTAGAGGGCGTCCAGCACCTGGACGGGGGTGGGGAGCGGGCCTGCGGCGTCGCGGGCGTCGCAGGTGGGCACGAGCGGCTTCAGCGGGTCCGGCGCACCCGTCTGGATCTGGTCGCAGACGATGCCCAGGACGCCCCCGCTGCCCAGCTCGTTGAGATTCGCCCGGGTGTCCAGCGTCCCCGAGGACCCGTTGTAGGTGTTCGCCAGGTTCGAGATGCCCAGCGGCGCCACGTCGAGGATCTCGGTCAGCGCCCGCCGCTGCTCCACCAGGACGTTCGTGACGTCCGAGAGCCGGTCCACGTTCGACCGGATCGCCGCCCGGTTGTCCCGGACGAACCCGGCGACGTCGCCGAGCGCGTTGCCCAGGTCCTGCAGCGCCCCGCCCAGCTCCTCCCGGTCGTCGGCCAGGAACCCGGTGACGTCCGCGAGCCTGCCGTTGAACTCACGCACCTTCGCGTCGTCCGCGGCGAGGGTCTGCGTGAACTTCTGCAGCTCGGTGACGGTGCCGTACAGGTCGTCGCCGGCGCCCGCGAGGGTCGACGAGAGACCGCCGAGGCCGGTGATCGTGTCGTTGAGCGCCTGGCCGTTGCCCGCCAGGTTCGCCGCCCCGACGTCGAGGGCGTCGGACACCGCGCCCGTCCGGTTGGCCCCGTTCGGGCCGAGGGCCCGGGACAGCTCGGTGGCGGTGCGGGCGAGGTCGTCCACACCCAGTGGGACGGCGGTGCGCTCCAGCGGGATCGTCGCGCCGTCGGCGAGCTGCGGGGCGTCCTGCGCGACGGTCGGGAAGAGCTGCACGTAGCGGCCGGTGACCAGGCTCGGGGAGACGACGGCGGCCTTCGCGTCCGGTGCGAGGTGCACGGCCGAGTCGGTGATCGTCATGTCCACGCGGACCCGCGTGCCCTCGGGCGTGATGGTGTCGATCGTCCCGACGGGCACACCGAGCACCCGGACCTCGTTGTCCTCGAACAGCGCGGAGGCGTTGGTGAAGTACGCGGTGACGTGCCGTCCGCCGCCCATCGTGGCCAGCCAGACCCCGCTCGCCAGCAGGACCGCGACGATCCCGACGAGCGCCGTGATCTGGAGCCGCCGCCTGTCCCCGGCCCACGAGCCGACCATCAGCAGCCTCCCGGGTTCAGCGGGCCGATGCTCGGGACCGGCAGCAGGCCGCAGATGTAGTTGTCGAACCAGCGGCCGTTGCCGACGGCGTTGGAGAACAGCCGGATGAACACGGCCTCGTTCTGCAGCGTCGCCGCGAGATCATCCTGGTTGCGCTGCAGCACCGCGACGACCCGGTCGAGGGTCTCCAGGGTCGGGCGCAGCTGCGCCTGGTTGTCCGCGACCAGGCCGGAGAGCTGCTGGGACAGCAGCCGGGTGCCGGAGAGGAGCCGGTCGATGGCGTCGCGGCGCTCCTGCAGCTCACCGAGCAGCAGGTTGCCGTCGGAGAGCAGCGCGTCGAAGTCCTCGCGTCGGTCCGCGAGGACCCCCGAGAGGTTCCGCGCGCCTGCGAGGAGCTGCCGGATCTGCTCGTCCCGCGAGGAGATCGTGGTGGAGAGCCGGGAGAGGCCGTCCAGGGTGCCGCGGACGTCGTCCGGGGTGTCGCGGAAGGTGTCCGACAGCGTCCGCAGGCTGGTGGCCAGCTGGTCGGTGTCGATCGCGTCGATGGTGCCGGAGAGCCCGTCGAAGGCCTCGACGACGTCGAACGGCGAGATCGTCCGGTCCCGCGGGATGGCGGTGTCCGGGTCCAGCTCCCGGTCGCCCTGCACGTCCAGGGCCAGGTACTTCGAGCCGAGCAGCGTGGCGATCTCGATGGAGGCCGCGGTGCGGTCGCCGACCCAGGCGTCGTCCACCCGGAAGCCGACGTCGACGTGGTCGCCGTTCAGCGCCACCTTCGTGACCCGGCCGACCTCCACGCCGGCGACGGTGACCCGGTCCCCCGGCTGCAGGCCCGCGGCCTCGCTGAACTCCGCTTTGTAGGCCTGCCCGCCGAACAGCGCCGGGGCCTGGAACGCCACCACCGCGACGACGGCGATCAGCACCAGCCCGACGACGGCGAGCAGGACGGGGCGGCGGGTCATCGGGATCCCCCCGGCGGGGCGAAGATCGGCAGGTCCGGGGCACCGGGCGGGACGAGCCCGTTCGCGAGCTGCGGCAACGCGGGCGGGGCGCTCGGCAGCAGCGGCGACGACTGGCCCTGCACCCCGTCGGGATCCGACCCGCACCGCGGTGCGTCCGCCTTGAGCAGCGGGATCTCGATGGCAGGCAGCACCTCGCCGAGCCCGATCGAGCCCGAGGCGCCGCAGAGGTAGAACTGGAACCAGCTGCCGTAGCTCGCGGCGCGGCTGATCGTGTTCAGCTTGCCCGGCGCGAACTGCAGCAGCCGCTCGATGGTCGGCTCGGCCTGGTCCAGCTGCCCGGCGAGGTCCCCGAGCGCGGCGATGTCGCGACGAAGCGGCTCCCGCGCCTCGCCCACGAAGCCGCCGGTGGTCTCGGTGAGGTCCCCGAGGGACTCGATGGCCCGCCCGATGGGCTCGCGGTCCTCGGCCAGCCCGGCGACGAGCTGTCGCAGCGAGATCACCAGCTGGTCGAGCTGGTCGTCGTGGCCGTTGACGGTGTCCAGCACCGAGTTGAGGTTGTCGATGACCTGCCCGATGACCTGGTCTCGGTCGGCGAGGGTGCCGGTCAGCGAGGCGGTGCCGGCGAGCAGGCTCTCCACCGTGCCGCCCTCGCCCTGCAGGGTGGACACGATCTCGGTCGACAGCTGGTTGACCTGCTGCGGGTCGAGACCCTGGAACAGCGGCGTGAAGCCGTTGAACAGCGTGGTCAGGTTGAGCGGCGGGCGGGTCTGGGTCGCGGGGATCGTGCCGCCCGCGGCGAGCCTGCCGCCGCCCGCGCCCTGGGCGAGGGAGAGGAAGCGCTGGCCGATCAGGTTCTTGTAGAGCACCGACGCCGTGACGGACTGCGGCACCGCGAGCGCGGAGTCGACGCTGAAGTCGACCTGCGCCTCACTCCGGTCCACGATCTCGATCTTGTCGACGGACCCGACGGTCACTCCCGCGATCCGCACGTCGTCCCCGACGAGCAGGCCGTTGACGTCTGTGAACCGCGCCGAGTACGCCGTCTTGTCGCCGCCCTGGCTGTTCGCGATGGTCAGCGCCAACACGGTCGTCGCCAGGGCGGTGACCAGCGCGAAGGCCAGGAACTTGGTGAGCGGTCCCACGGGGATCCGGCTCATGCGACCGTCACCTCCGCCCCGCGGTAGAGCGGGCCGAGCAGCACGCTCCCCCACCCCGGGACCTGCTCGGGGGAGGTGCCCTGGCGGAAGGAGACCAGCTCGGCGATCTGCTGCTGCTCGCCGGGAGAGTTGGTGATGCCCATGTCGAACGAGACGGGCCTGACCGACCCACCCGGCCCGACCTGTGTGCCCGGCCGCCGGCCGAGGCCGGGGACCAGGTCCCAGGAGTACGTGCCGTCGAACGTGCCGTAGTCCTCCACGCCGAACCGTCCGGGCGGGCCGACGGGCTGGCCCACCGGCGGGATCGGCGGGACCGACCCGTCGCGGAACGGCCCGTCCGGCGGGTACTGGGGCCCCGGGTCGATCAGCGGGTAGCAGCGCGGCCCGCGGTCGTCGCGGTACGCGGGCTCGTCCTGGTTCGGGAGGTACTTGCCCTGCGTGGCGCCGACCTCCAGGGTGATGTGCACGCCGGGCTCGTTCGTGCCCTTCCCGAACACCTGGTCCAGGTACGGGATCAGGCCCGTGACCTGCTGGAAGAAGCAGGGGAACTCCGGCGAGTAGCGCGCCAGGGTCTCCAGCGTCGGGCGGCTCGAGTCGGCCAGCCCGATCAGGTTCTCCCGGTTGGCGTCGAGGAAGGCCCGCAGGTCGTCCGACGCCCCGGTCACCGACGAGTACAGCCCCCGCAGCTCGTCCGCCTGGTCGACGATCGTGTCGCTGGTGGTGGTCAGCGTGTCGAGCGCCGCGAGCAGGTCCGGCGCGGAGTTCGAGAGGTTCTCGGAGAAGTCCGCGAGCTGGGTGATGTCCTCAGCCAGGTCCGGGATCGCCGGGCGGAACCCCCCGGTCAGCGTCGTCAGCTGCTCCAGCGTGGCGCCGAGCTGGTCGCCGCGGCCCGCGAGGGCCTGGGACAGCGCGCCGAGTGTGGTGGCGAGGTCCTGCGGGCGGACGGACTGCAGCAGCGGGAGGAGGTCGTCGAGCACCCGCTCGACCTCGATGCCCGCCACGCTGCGGTCCAGCTGGATGGTGTCGTACGAGGCCAGCTTCACCGTCCCCGGAGCGCCGGGCGGCACCAGCGACACGTACTTCTCGCCGAACAACGTCTTCGGCAGCAGGCGGGCCGTCACGGTCGCGGGGATCAGGTCGATCTTGTCGTCGTCGATGAGCAGCTCGACGTCCGCGCCGTCGCCGGTGGTGCTGATCTTCTGCACCGACCCGACGACCAGGCCGCGGATCTTCACGTCCGCCTTCTCGTTCAGCTGCGTCCCGACCCGGTCGACGTGCAGGCCCACCGGCACGCCGCCGGAGAACGCGCCCGCGTACTGGGCCACCGCCAGCCCCAGCAACACGAGGATGAACAGCACGAACACCAGGCCGCGACTCGCCTTGCGGAGATCCACGGTCCTCATCCGGCGACCCGCACGCTGGTGTCGGTGCCGAAGAGGACGAGCGTCAGGAAGAAGTCGAGGATCGCGGTGCTCACGATGGACAGCCGCACGGCCCGGCCCACCGCGACGCCGACGCCCGCCGGGCCGCCCTTCGCGTGGTAGCCGTAGTGGCAGTGGATCAGGATGACCACCGTGGCGAAGACGATCACCTTCAGGTACGAGGCGAGGATGTCGCTGACCGGCAGGAACAGGTCGAAGTAGTGGTCGTAGGTCCCGCCCGGCAGCCCGTTGATCACGGTGACGTTGATCCGGGCCGCGGCGAAGCTCATCAGTAGGCCGATGGTGTACATCGGGACGACGGCGACGATGCCGGCGATCACCCGCGTCGTCACGAGGAAGGGGACGGACGGGACCGCCATGACCTCCAGCGCGTCGACCTCCTCGGAGATCCGCATGGCGCCGAGCTGGGCGGTGAAGCCCGCGCCGAGGGTCGCCGTCAACGCGCTCGCCGCGACCAGCGGCGCGATGTCGCGGGTCGTGAAGTACGCGGTGATGAAGCCGGTCAGCGCCTCGACGCCGAGCGAGTCCAGCGCGCGGAAGCCCTGCAGCCCGACCAGCGAGCCGACGAACAGCGACAACGCGGCCATCACGCCGGCCGTGCCGAGGATGACGATCAGGGCACCGGACCCGAAGCTGACCTCGGCCAGCAGCCGGGCGATCTCCTTCGGGTAGCGGCGCAGCGTCCGCGGGATCCACGCGATCGCGCGGGTATAGAGGGAGAGCTGGTCGCCCAGCGACTCCAGCTGCCGGACGGGCTCCATGACGATCCGCGGGGCCACGTCAGATCCCCTTCGGCGGCACGAGCTCGAGGTACAGGGCCGTGAGCACCAGGTTGATCAGGAAGACGAGCACGAACGAGATGACGACGGACTGGTTCACCGCGTCGCCCACCCCCTTCGCCCCGGGCGGCGGGTTCAGCCCCCGGTAGGCGGCCACGACCCCGGCGGTGAAGCCGAACAGGAACGCCTTGACCTCGCTCACCACGATGTCGCTGACCTGCGCGATCGCCGAGAAGCTCGCCACGTAGGCGCCCGGCGTGCCGCCCTGGATGATCACGTTGAAGAAGTAGCCGCCCGCCACGCCGACGACGGTGGCGAGCCCGTTGAGCACCAGGGCGGTGGTGGCCATCGCGAGCACCCGCGGCACGACGAGGCGCTGGATCGGCGAGATGCCGAGCACCTTCATCGCGTCGATCTCCTCGCGGATGGTGCGGGCGCCGAGATCGGCGCAGACCGCGGACCCGCCCGCCCCGGAGATCAACAGCGCGGTGACGATCGGCGCGGCCTGCTGCACGATCGCCAGCACCGACCCGGCGCCGGTCTGGCTCTGCGCCCCGAACTGCTGGGTCAGGCTCGCGAGCAGCAGGGCGATCGTGGCGCCGAACGGGATGGTGAACAGCGCCGTGGGCAGCGCGGACACCTTCGTCACGAACCAGGTCTGCTCGATGTACTCGCGCAGCTGGAACGGCGGCCGGAACGTCTGCCGGACGATGTCGCAGCCCAACCCGAACAGGCGCCCGACGGGGGTGAGGGCGCGGGTCAGCGGGCTGGGGCCTGCCTGCTGGGGAGCGGACACGACGGGGAGCCCTTCGGGTCCTGTGAGCGGCGATCGTCGCCGGGGCGACCATCGCCACTCACGAGGGGTGGGTGGGGAGCAGGTTCACGACGCGGGCTGGGGCGGCCGGGTCGCGACGGGGAGCGCTGGGGGCTAGTCGTGGAAACGGTGTCGGCCGGGGCCCG
>NZ_JACBXB010001117.1 GCF_013870575.1 Pseudonocardia pini | reverse complement strand
GAGAGTCCGTGGGGGAGATCAGCCCGCGAGGGCGGCGATCTCCGAGGCGATGTCCCCGGCCGAGGGGGCGGCCAGCGTGGGGACGGTCGTCTTGCCGGTGGTGTCGAGGTCCTGGTCGGTCGTCGACGGCAGCTCCGGCGCGGCGAGCTCGGGTGCGGCGGGCACCTCCGGCGCGTCGGGGAGCTCGGGCCCGGCCAGCGGGATGTTCCCGAGCGGGCTGCCGAAGTCGCCGTTGACCTCCGGGGCACCGGGCAGCGCCGGGAGCTCCGGCAGGGTCGGGGCCTCGGCGGCCTGGTACGAGCCGGTCGGGACGTCGGAGGCGGCGGCGCCCGCGCCCTCGGCGACCGGGGTGTCCGCGACGTCCGCGACGTCCGCGCTGTCCTGCGCGACGGTCGAGTCGCCGGTGGTCTGGGTGCTGACCTCGGGGGCCTCGAAGTGGAGGATCCCGGGCACGTCGACCTCCTCGGGGAGCTCGGGGGCCGCGGGGAGCGCGGGTGCCTCCAGGGCCGAGGCGTCCGGCAGGGCCGGGGCCTCGGTGGGGAGCTCGGGGGTCGCGGGAAGCTCGGGCAGGTCGGCGGCGAACGCCTGTCCCGCGAAGCCTGCGCCGAGGGCGGCGATCCCGGCGACGGTGGCCGAGGTGCGCAACGTGCGCCTGGCGAGACTGCTCATGACTGGAGGGTCCTTCCGATCGGGGGAGATCGTTGATCTGAGTGGCCAACGACCCCGCCGTGACCCGGTTGTGCCCGCGAACGCCCGTTCACTCGATGCGGTGGAAGCAAAGACGCAGGTCACACACGGTTCACCGGGACGAGGTACGCGGTGATGCTTGACGGGCGCAGGATCACGGTCCTGTCACGAAGGCCCTCCGCTCGACGCCGAACCCGCCTCTCACGGATGATCGGCCCGTGCGAGAACGCGGACTGGTCGCGGCCGGCGTCGGTGCCGGCCTCGGGATGCTGGGCGCCGGGGCGGTCGGCATCGGCCACCACTACGCCACGGTGCTGCTGGATCCGGCGCGGGTCGTGGCGTTCCCCGAGCGGGTGCTGCGCTCCGCGGCCGACTCCGTCACGCTCGCCACGAGCAGGCTGGTCCGCCAACCCGGTGTGTGGGGGCTGCGCTGGGCCGAGGGACTCGCCGTGGTGGGGCCGATCCTGCAGGAGGACCGACGCGGCGTGCGGCGGGCGCTCCTGGCGGGCCCCGTCCCGCCGGAGGGCCCCGCGGTGGTCGACGCCGGCCCGTTGGTCGGGAACAAGGCGCCGTTCGACGACGAGAAGGTCCGCCAGGCCTTCGCGTACGCC
>NZ_JACBXB010001116.1 GCF_013870575.1 Pseudonocardia pini | reverse complement strand
CCCGTGCGGGGTGGCGACCTCCCGGGTCTCGGCGGGTACCAGGTCCGGGAGGTCGCTCACGAGAGCAGGTCGAGCTGGATCGGCTCCTCGACCTGTGCGGGGTCGATCGGCTCCAGCAGCTCAGCACTGTTGTTCCGCACGCTGTTCACCTTGTCCGACACCGGGACGATCTCCAGCGTGCGCACCAGGTCCGACGACGGCGGCGCCAGCCAGCGCCGCACCTCGTCCGCCTTCCCGTCCGTGTCCGGGTCCAGCCAGGCCGCCCACGCGTCGGTGGGCAGCACGAGCGGCATCCGGTCGTGGACCTGCGCGAGCGGCCCCACGGCCTCGGTGGTGAGGACCGTGGCCGTGACCAGCCCGTGCGGGTACTTCTCCAGCAGCTCGCCCTCCTTGGGCTTCCAGAACTCCCACAGCCCGGCCATGGCCAGCGACCGCCCGTCGGCGTAGCGGGTGAAGTACGGCTGCTTGGACGCCTTGTGGTCCTTCGTCGCGGCGCGGCGCTGCCACTCGTACCAGCCGTCGGCCGGGAGGAGGCAGCGGCGGGCGGCCAGGGCACGGCGGAAGGCGGGCTTCTCGGCCGCGGTCTCGCTGCGGGCGTTGATCATGCGGGCGCCCGCGGACGGGTCCTTCGCCCAGGACGGCACCAGCCCCCACCGGACGAGCCGCAGCGAGCGCTCGGTGGTGTCCGGGTCCGGCGTGCCGTCCTCGTCCCGGGGGTGGCGCTGCACGACGGCGACGACGTCCCGCGTGGGCGCCACGTTGTAGTCCGGCGACCGTGGCTCGCCCGCCTTCTCGGTGACGGCGTCGATCGCGGTGAACTCCTCCGCCAGGTCCGTCGGTGCCTTCGTCGAGGCGTACCTCCCGCACATGAGCCCATCGTGGCACGCGGCACCGACAGGCGCCCCGGCTGCACGTTTCGTGCTGTCAGCGCGGTCGGGACCACGCTGAGCGCACGCAATCGGCGATCTTGCCGCGCTGAGAGCACGAAACGTGCGATCTCGGTCGCCGGGCCGGGCCGTGATTCCGCCACCGCATGCGGAATCATGGGGGTGTGCCCACGCCTTGGTCCGCCCCGACCGCCGACGGTCCCGTCCGTGGCACCGTGTCCGTGCCCGGGTCCAAGTCCGTGACCAACCGGGCGCTGCTGCTCTCCGCGCTCGCCGCGGGCACCTCCACCGTGCACGGCGTCCCGGCGACCCGGGACTCCGCGCTGATGTGCGGGGCGCTGCGGGCGCTCGGTGTCGAGACGGACGTCGACGGGGAGACGGTCACGATCCGCGGCGGCACGCTGCGCGGGGGCG
>NZ_JACBXB010001115.1 GCF_013870575.1 Pseudonocardia pini | reverse complement strand
CGCGCCCAGGTACAGGGCCACGCAGCCCGCCGCGAGCAGCCCCACGAGGACGGGGCCGGCGAGACCGTGCTCGTGTCCGGTCACCCGCGGCGCTCGCGGGTCCGCACGGTCTCGTCGACGAACGCGACGACGCCCAGGCCCGACAGCACCCCCGCCAGGGCGTTGCGCCCGGCCGCTTCGGTTCTCGACGGTGTGCTCGGTTTGCTCGCATCCCCGTGCCTCCTCGGTCGGTCGGGGCGGGCTACCCGGTTCTGGCCGCTCCCTCGGCGGGTCGGGCGCTCTGCTCGGCCTCGGCCGGCTCCCAGCGCAGGAGGTCGCCCGGCTGGCACTCCAGCACCTCGCAGAGCGCCTCGAGGGTGGTGAAGCGGACCGCCTTGGCGCGGCCGTTCTTCAGCACCGCGAGGTTGGCGGGGGTGATGCCGACCCGTTCGGCCAGCGTGCCGACGGCCATCTTCCGCCGCGCCAGCATCACGTCGATGTCGACGACGATCGGCATCAGATCACCTCGTCCAGCTCGGACTGCAGGTGCTTGGCCTCGGAGTCCAGTGCGACCGCCTGGGCCAGCAGGACGCGGAGCACCAGCACGATCAACGCCACCCCGGCCACCACCAGCGCCACCCCGCAGACCAGCCCGACCAGCCCCGGGGCGACCTCGTCGCCGGGTGTGGTGCGGTTGCTGTACGCCGCCAGGACCGCCACCGCGAACACCAGGACCGAGGCCGCGGCGATCGCGCCGATCACGATGTCGACGTAGCGGAACGCGGCGTGCGAGAACACCGTGCCGCGCCGGACCATCGTCAGCAGCCGCCAGATGCAGACCGCGGTGACCTGCATGATCAGCACGCCCAGCACCAGGATCAGCACGAACGCCACCCGCACGTCCGTCCTGCCCTCGTCCATGTCCCACCAGATCAGCGGCGCCAGGCCGAACTGGACGGCCAGCGACCCGACCAGCGCGATCGCGATGACCACCCTGAGCGCCAGTATCGCGCGATTTCCCACCGAAGCCTCCTCGATCGAGCAACGGTGAGAAGCTATCGAAATACGATAGGTCTGGCAAGGCGGTGCCGGTCGGCGGTCGTCGTGTGCGACGACCGGGGGGCGGCCCGGGATGCTGAGGATCGGGTTGGGCCGAAGGGCTGCACGGATGCCGATGTCCGGCCCAGCGGAGTGTCGGACGGTGGTCCTTCGTCGCCCCCGGCGTGGCGTGCGGCGCTCGCGTTCCGAGGAAAGCTGAACGCGCTCTCCGGCCCACCTAACGTCCCCGTCGTGCCGTCGCGGAGGCGCCGCGCGCACCCCGGAGGAG
>NZ_JACBXB010001114.1 GCF_013870575.1 Pseudonocardia pini | reverse complement strand
CGCAGCGCCCTGCGGTCGCGCTCGGCCGCGTCGATCCCGCGCTCGCCGAGCCCGTACCCGAGGTTCTCGAAGGCGGTCAGCGACCCGAACAGGGACGTGTCGAACAGCGAGCAGCCGCCGAGCAGCACACCGCTGCCCCGGCGGAGGGCACGGAGCCGCTCCTCGCTCGCGGCGAACACGTCCTCGTCGCCGATCCGCACCCGCCCCGCGTCCGGGGCGCCGAGCCCGGCGAGGTGGTTGACGAGGGTGGTCTTGCCCGCCCCGGACGGTCCCATCAGGACGGTCACCGAGCCCGGCGCGAGCCGCAGACCCAGCCGGACGAGCACCGGCTCGCCGCCCCGGACGGTCGTGACCCGGCTCAGCTCGACGGCGGGGCCTCGCTGAGCGGACATCGACGGGCCTCCGGTGGTCGTGTGCGCGGACGGTAGCAATGAGTGAGCGTCTGATCGGCCCTCCGTAATGGGGACATCCCTCCCTCGTCCTGGGTGCTTCTGCTCCGAACGGGGTACGGCGGGCCGTAGCCTGGCGCCATGTCACACCCCGATCAGGTCACCGGGCCGATGCCGGTCACCCGGTACGCGGACGAGGACCGGCCTGACCGCCTCTCGCGGCGCGTCGTCGTCTCGGGCGTCGCCTGGGTCCTCGTCGCGGCCGCCGCCGTCGTGGGCTGGATCGGCACGGGGGAGGCCGGGTCCGGCGCCGCCGACGCCGAGTCGCTCGGCCGGATCCAGGGGCAGCTCGGCGAGTCCGCGGTGGCCGCGCCCTCGGCGGGCGTCCCGCCGGTGCTGCTCCTCGTCGTCGCGGCGCTGCTGGTGCTCGCCACCGTCGGGCTCCTGGCCCGCCGCGGTGTCGTGCGCCTGCCGCTGGTGGTGCTCGGGGTGGCCGCGATCCTGCTGCTCGCGCTTGCGGGCCGGTGGGAGACCCTGCCCGCGATGGCGTTCGCCGTCGTCGGCACACTGCCCCTGCTGACGGGTGCGACGCACCGCTGGCTCACGTCGCGGTGACGCCGCGACACGGACGAGGAGGTCCGACGATGGTTCCCGGATGGGACTGGTTCTCGGTGCGGGTCGACTGGGTGCACCTGGCCCGCGGCGCATCGCTGTGCTTCACCGTGCTGGTGATCGGCGGGCTCTCCGCGCCGATGGCCTCGCGGATCCCGCTGGTCGGGCCCGCGTGGCTGATCATCACGGCGATCGTGGCGTTCGTCGTGGCCGGCTACCGCATCGGCGACGCCGCCGTGCCCCGCCTGCACGGTGCCGCGGCGGCGGTCGCGGGCTACCTGCTGGTCCTGCCGCTCGTCGCCATGG
>NZ_JACBXB010001113.1 GCF_013870575.1 Pseudonocardia pini | reverse complement strand
ACTCCGACGCCGTGCCGCTCACCCTGTTCGGCGCCGCGCTCGCGGGCAAGCCGTACGTCCCGCTCAACTACCGGCTGACCGACGCCCAGCTCGGCGCCATCGTGCGCCGGATGGCGCCGGCGACCCTGGTCGTCGGCGAGGGGGTGGCGGAGCGGATCGGCGCCGTCGAGGGCATCACGCTGCTGGAGACGAAGGAGCTGCTCCGCGTGGCGGAGGACCCGGGCGCGCCGCTGCTCGACGTCCCCGCGGGCGACCCGGACGACATCGCCGTGCTGCTGTTCACCAGCGGCACCACGGGCGAGCCGAAGGCGGCGGTGCTCCGGCACCGCAACCTCACCGCCTACATCCTGTCCACTGTGGAGTTCGGAGGTTCCGCCGAGCACGACGCGGCGCTCGTCAGCGTCCCGCCCTACCACATCGCCGGGGTGTCGGCCGTGCTGTCGAACACCTACTCGGGCCGACGGGTCCTGCGCATGGCCGCGTTCGACCCCGCGGCCTGGGTCGAGCTCGCCCGCGCGGAGTCGGTCAGCCACGCGATGGTCGTGCCGACGATGCTGGACCGGATCCTCGACGTCGTCGAGCGGGACGGGGCGGGTCTGCCCGCGCTGCGCTCGCTGTCCTACGGCGGGGGTCCGATGCCGCGGGCGGTGATCGAGCGGGCCCTGCGGCTGCTCCCCGGCGTCGGCTTCGTGAACGCCTACGGGCTCACCGAGACCTCCAGCACGATCGCCGTGCTGGGTCCGGACGACCATCGCGAGGCGTTCGACGCCACCGATCCGGCCGTGCGGGCCCGGCTCGGCTCCGTCGGCAGGCCGCTGCCCGCGGTCGAGGTCAGCGTCCGGGACGCCGAGGGCGGTGTGCTGCCCCCCGGTGAGCGCGGCGAGATCTGGGTCCGCGGCGAGCAGGTGTCCGGCGAGTACCTCTCGCACTCGGGCACGAACGACGAGGGCTGGTTCACCACGCGAGACGCCGGGATGCTCGACGCCGACGGCTACCTCCACGTCTTCGGCAGGCTGGACGACGTGATCGTCCGCGGCGGCGAGAACCTCTCCCCCGGCGAGATCGAGACCGTGCTCCTGGAGCACCCCGCGGTCGCCGAGGCCGCCGTGTTCGGGGTGCCGGACCGTGAGTGGGGCGAGGCCGTCGCCGCGGCCGTGGTCCTCGCCGACGGCGCGAGCGCGACCGTCGCCGAGCTGCAGGCGTTCGTCCGCGAGCGGCTGCGCTCGACCCGCACCCCGGAGCACATCGACCTGCGCGACGAGCTCCCCTACTCCGAGACCGGGAAGCTGTTGCGGCGCACGCTGCGCGCCG
>NZ_JACBXB010001112.1 GCF_013870575.1 Pseudonocardia pini | reverse complement strand
GGCGAGGCACTGCGGGTTCCGCAGGGCGGACTCGTTGCCGACCCGGTCGCCGTTCACGGCGTCCCGCGCGGCCCGCTCCGACGGCTTGCCGTTGTGCGTGACCGGGAAGTCGTCCACCGCCACGACCAACGACGGCACGTGCGCGGCCGAGTTCTGCTCGCGCAGCACGCGGCGGATCGTACGGTCCAGTGTGGAGTCCAGGACGGCACCCTCGGCGAGGCGCACCAGCAGCACCATCCGATGGGGATCGCGCTGCTCCAAGGCCATCGCCTCGGCGATCTCGGGCAGCCCGCCCAGGGTCCGGTAGATCTCGCTCGGCCCGATCCGGATGCCGTTGACGTTGAGCACCCCGTCGGTGCGGCCGTGCAGCCGGGAGGTGCCGTCCGGCTCGAAGTCGACCAGGTCGCCGTGGGTCCACATGCCGGGGTGGTCCACGAAGTACGCCTCGTGGAAGCGGGTGCCGTCGGGGTCGCGCAGGAAGCCGACCGGGCGGGACGGGAAGGGCTTGCGGCACACCAGGTCGCCGATCTCGCCGACCAGCTCGCGGCCCTCGGCGTCGACCGCCACGACGTCCATGCCGAGGCTGCGCGCCTGCGAGCGGCCGGGCCGGACCGGCACGTCCGGGTGCGCCACGAGGAAGCAGCCCATGATGTCCGTGCCGCCCGCGACGGACTGCAGGGGCAGCTCGCCCACCGCGTCGGCCACCCAGTCGTACTGCCACTCGTGCAGGACCGAGCCGGTGCACAGGATGGAGCGGAGGTGGCCGAGGTCGAACTCGGCCCGGGGCCGGTAGCCGGAGTCCTGGCAGAGCTGGAGGTAGGCCGGGCTGGTGCCCAGCGCCGTCACCCCCTGCTCGGCCACGATCGTCCACAGTGTCTGCGGACCGACGATCGGGCCGTCGTAGGCGACGAGGTGGATGCCCCCCGCCAGGGCGGGCAGCATCCAGTTCCACACCATCCAGGTGGGGGTGGCGTGGAAGTACATGACGTCGCCGGGCCCGAGGTCGCTGTGCAGCTGCTGCTCCTTGACGTCCTCGAGCAGGCTGCCGCCCGCGCCGTGGACGATCGGCTTCGGCGGACCGGTGGTCCCCGAGCTGAACAGCACGAACAGGGGGTGGTCGAAGGGCAGCCGCGGCCACTCCGCGGCGGGCAGGCCCTCGGCCGCCGCGACCAGGTCGGCGAGCCGGACCACGGGCACCGCCCCGGTGGCCGGGAGCGGGAGCGCGTCGAGCAGTACGAGGGTGCGGACGGTCGGCAGGCCGGCGAGCACGGCCTCGACCAGCGCGTCGGCGTCCCCGGGGACCAGGGTGCGG
>NZ_JACBXB010001111.1 GCF_013870575.1 Pseudonocardia pini | reverse complement strand
GGGCGGCGGGCTCCTGTCCGCTCAGCGCGACGGCGATGGCGCGCGCCTGCGGCTCCCACTGCGCGTAGGCCTCCGGCGCGGCCGAACGCGGGACCAGCTGGGCGGCCTCGGTGACCGAGACCTCCTGCCGGTCCGGCAGCTCCTCCAGCGCCCGGTAGAAGGCCTGCGCGGCGTGACCGGGTCCGTGACCTGCGCGTACGTGCCCCAGCCCTGGCTCGGCCGCTGCTGGAACAGCCCTGCGGAGTCCCGGTCCCCGTCGGGCAGGTTCGCCAGCCGGGACTCCTGCATCGCCGTCGCGACGGCCACGGTCACGGCGTGGTCCGGCACGCCCTCCGCGAACCCCACGCCTGCGACCGTCGCCGCGTTCTCCGCCTGCTCGGCGGTCAGCGAGAACCACGCGCCCGCCGCGGTGACCCGGCACCCGGGCTGCGGGCGCGATCCCGTCCACCACAGGACCCCGTCCACCACAGCACCCCGCCCACCACCAGCACCCCGACGAGCGCGCGCGAGCAGGGTCAGTGCCGTCCGACGCGCGCCACCCATCGTGCCCGACCCCCTCCACGACGAGCGAACGGCACGCTCGCTCAGACCTAGTGAGCGAGCCGGCCGTTCACCAATATCTGACAGGGCTGTTATATTAGCGCTGTGACATCGTCCGACCCCACCCACGAGAGCTGGCTCGTCCCCCTCAAGGCCCTGCTCGCGGACATGGACGGGGCGATCGCCGAGCTCTACGCCCGGCGCGGGGTCGCCGGCGTCCGGCCGCGGTTCTCGATGGCCCTGATCCGGCTGCACCACCGAGGCCCCCTCTCGGTGAAGGAGCTCGCGGGGCAGGTGGACGTCACGCACTCGGCGATGAGCCAGACCGTGGCGGCGATGCGGAAGGAGGGCCTGGTCGAGACGACTCCCGGCGCCGACGCCCGCACCCGGCTCGTCGCCCTCACCGCGAAGGGCGCGGCGCTGGTCCCGTTCCTCGAGGCGGAGTGGCGGGCCACCGAGGCCGCGGTCGCCGCGCTCGACGGCGAGCTCCCGTACCGGGTCACCCAGGTGATCGCGGACATGGCGGCGGCCCTGCGCGAGCGGCCGTTCGTGGACCGGATCGAGGCGCAGCTCGGGTGAGGGCGGGCGTCGACCTCCGCCCGCTGCGCGAGTCCGCAGACTTCCGCCGCCTCTGGCTGACCGGCTCGGCCTCCGCGCTCAGCGCCCAGGTCGCGATCGTCGCCGTCCTGTTCCGCGTCTGGGAGCTGACCGGCAGCAGCGCGTGGGTGGGGGCGGTCGGGCTCGTCACCGGGCTCGCGACGGGCGTGTTCGGGCTG
>NZ_JACBXB010001110.1 GCF_013870575.1 Pseudonocardia pini | reverse complement strand
ACCGTCGTGCCGGACGTCGCCACTCCGGATGTCGTCACTCAGGCTGCCGTCGCCCCGGCCTCCGCGCCGGGGGCGGAGCCCGCGACCGCCCCGATCACCGGCCTGCCCCGCAGGCCCACCAGCTTCGTCGGCAGGCGGACCGTCGTGGAGTCGGTCGTGGCGGCGGTGGGTGCCGGTCGCCTGGTGACGCTGTCCGGGGTCGGCGGGGTGGGCAAGTCCCGGCTGGCCGTGGAGGCCGCTCGGGCGGCGGCCCGAGACGGGCGGTACCCCGACGGCACCTGGATGTGCGAGCTCGCCCCGCTGGCCGACGACGGCCCGGTCGGCCACGCGGTCGCCGCGGCGCTGCACCTGAGCCAACGCCAGGGCTCCACGATCGAGCAGACGATCATCGAGTACCTGCGGGACCGCACGCTGTTGCTGGTCGTGGACAACTGCGAACACGTGCTGGCCCCCGCGGCCGACCTGCTCGACGCCGTGGTGCGGTACTGCCCGGGCGTCACGATCCTGGCCACCAGCCGGGAGCCGCTGGGCGTCGAGGGGGAGCAGATCCTGCCCGTCGACCCGCTGTCGGCCGAGGACGCCCTGGCGCTGTTCACCGAGCGGGCCCGGGCCGTGCGGCCCGGGTTCGATCCCGCGGACGAGGCACCGGGCGCCGTCGCCGAGATCTGCCGTCGCCTCGACGGACTGCCGCTCGGCATCGAGCTGGCGGCGGCGCGGATGCGGGTGCTGAACGCGGCGGAGGTGGCGAGCCGGCTGTCCGGGCCGCGGTTCGTCAGCGCCCGCTCGCGGGGCGGGCCCGCCCGACACCAGAGCCTGTTCGCGGCCGTCGACTGGTCCCACCGGTTGCTGTCGGAGCCGGAGCAGGTCCTGTTCTGCAGGCTGTCGGTGTTCGCGGGCGGGTTCGACCTGGAGGCCGCGCACCGGGCCTGCGGCGAGCCGGGCGACACCGAGGACGACACCCTGGAGCTGCTCGCGGGCCTGGTGGACAAGTCGATGGTCGCCGTGGTCCACACGACCGAGGTGACCTGGTACCGGTTGCTGGAGACGATGCGCCAGTACGGGCGCGAGCGCCTCGACGAGGCACAGCTCCACGACGTGCGGGACCGGCACGCCCGCTACCTCACCGACCTCACCGACCGCAGCGGGACGGGGCTGCTCGGGACCGCGGAGCGGCACTGGGTCGACCGGCTCGCCCGCGCGTACGACGACCTGCGCGTGGCGGTCGACTGGGCGATCACCTCGGCGGACACCGACCTGGCGCTGCGGCTGCTGGTCGGGCTGCCCGACTTCGCGTTCTGGCGGGTCGGGTACGAGCTC
>NZ_JACBXB010001109.1 GCF_013870575.1 Pseudonocardia pini | reverse complement strand
GCCCGGCACCGCCGCGCCGACATCGCCTGACCGACCGCAGGCCCTGGTGATCATGGAGCGCGGAGATCATCAGGCCTCCACGCAGGTTTCGGCATGATCGTTCCTGCGGCAGGGCCTGTTGATCACTCGCGGAGGGTGGGGGGTGGGGGCGGACAGTGAGGGAGGCCGCGTGGCATCGCGCGGCCCGGGCACGTAGGGTCTGCTCCCGAACCCGCGGGAGCACTCACGTACCGAGGCTGAGAGGGCGGCAGGACCGGCCGTCGACCGTTCGCACCTGACCCGGTTAGCACCGGCGTAGGGAGGAACCCTCGTGCGTGCCCTCGTGACCGTCCTGCTCGGCGCCGTCCTGGTGCTCGCAGGCTGCGCCGCCGACCCCGGCTCCGACCCCGGCGGCGGGGCCCGGAAGATCCGGATCGCCCTCGACTGGACCCCGAACACCAACCACTCCGGCCTCTACGTCGCCCAGCAGGAGGGGTGGTTCGCGCAGGCGGGCCTCGACGTCGAGTTCCTGCCGTACAACAGCACGTCGCCGGACACCCTGGTCGGCTCCGGCGCCGCCGAGTTCGGCATCTCCTTCCAGGACTCCTTCACCTACTCCAAGGGCGCGGGGGCGGACATCACGAGCGTGATGGCGATCCTGCAGCACTGGGCGACCGAGGTCGCGGTGAAGGCCGACCGCGCGGACATCACCTCGCCGCGCGACCTCGACGGCAAGACCTACGGCGGCTTCGGCGGCCCCGGCGAGGAACCCAAGATGCGCCAGGTCATCCGGGACGCGGGCGGCATCGGCGAGTTCCAGACCGTCACGCTCGGGACCAGCGCGTACGAGGCCCTCTACGCCGGGCAGGTCGACTTCACCGAGCCGTTCGTGGCCTGGGAGGGCATCGAGGCGGAGCTGCGCGACGAGCCGCTGAAGACCTTCCGCTACACCGACTACGGCTTCCCCGACGCCTACAACGTCCTCCTCGTCGGCAACTCGCCCTGGCTGGCCGGGAACCCGGACGTCGCGAAGCGGTTCGTCCAGGCCGCGCAGCGCGGCTACCAACTCGCCGCCGACGACCCCGCCCGCGCCGCGCAGCTCCTCCAGGACGCGAACCCCGGCACCTTCACCGAGCCCGAGCTGGTCACGCGCAGCCAGGACATGCTGGCGAAGCTGTACCTGAAGGACGAGCAGGGACGCGTCGGCACCCAGACCCTGGACCGCTGGGCGGGCTTCTCCGGCTTCCTCGTCGACTCCGGCTCGGTGGTCGACCAGAACGGGCAGCCACTGACCGCCCGCCCCGACTTCGCGACCTGGTTCAGCAACGACTACCTCGGTCGCCCGACGTG
>NZ_JACBXB010001108.1 GCF_013870575.1 Pseudonocardia pini | reverse complement strand
CGGGGTGCATCCCGATCCAGGCCCCGGAGCGGTCCGCGAGCCGCCGGGACAGGCCGTGATGGTCCGGGTGGACGTGGGTCGCGACGATCCCGACGACGTCCGCGGTCCGCGCGCCCGCCGCGGTGAGTCCGGCCTCTAGGGCCGCCCAGCCCTCGTCGGTGTCCCAGCCCGGATCGACGACGACCAGGCCGTCGTCGCCCGGGATCAGGTAGCACAGCGTGTAGCGCAGGGGATTGTCCGGGATCGGCACCGGCACCGACCACATGCCCGCGGCGAGCCGCTCGACCGGCGGCAACACCCGCTCCGACCACGCCCGATGCTGCGCGGTCCCGACCACCTCGACGCCGGCCACCGGTCACCCACTTCCGAAACGCTGAACGTCCGATATCTGACCTCGACGGTAGCCCGCGGCGCCGCCGTCACTCAACCGCGCGGAGCAGGAACGTGACGATTCGCTCGGCGTAGTCCGCCACGTCGATCTCGGCGCGCCGGGCCTCGGGAGTGGACGTGACGTGCAGCGCGACGCCGCCGCAGAGGGTGTCCAGCAGCAGGGTCGCCGAGGTGTCCGACGCCACCTCGCCGCGGTCGATCCCGCGCCGGACCATCGCCCGAGCGGCGCTGATCTGGGCCTGCCGCTGGCCCTCCCACTGGTCGCCGATGCCGGGGATCGTGGGGTACTCGACGCCCATCCGGCGCACCGCCTGCCCGCCGACGCCCAGGTGCAGGGCGAGCACCTGGCCCGCCAGCGCGATCAGGTCGCCGCGCAGCGTCCCGGTGTCGGCGTCGACGACCATCGGGACGCCGCCCTGCAGGGCCGCGACCAGGAGGGCCTCCTTCGTGGGCCAACGCAGGTAGATCGCCGCCTTGCCGACGCCCGCGGCGCGCGCCACCGCGTCCACGCTGAAGCCCGCCCAGCCCTGCTCGGCGTACCGCGCGACGGCGGCCCGCAGCACCCTGCGGTCGACGTCGGGATCGCGGGGTCGACCCGCGGGCGTGGTGCTCATGACCGGCGCCAGGCTAACGGGTGATCGTGACCAGGCAAGTTGCATGTCGCAAGCATCGGAGTTAGCTTGCATGTAGCACGCAAAGGAGAATGTTCGTGATCAGCACGTCCACCGCCGCGGAGCTCGTGGAGGCGTTCCGCGAGGTCGTCGCCCTCGGGCGGGTCGCCCGCCAGGCGGACGGCGACGAGGGTTCGGGCGCTCTGAACGTGGGACCTGCCGCGCTGCTCGGTCTCCTCGCCGACGCGGGGGAGCAGCGGCTCGGGGTGCTCGCGTGCGCCCTGGACCTGGACGCGTCCGTGGTCAGCAGGCGCGTCACGGCGCTGGAGGAGGCG